>NZ_JBHXMU010000002.1:137121-268443 GCF_042720685.1 Kitasatospora sp. NPDC058492 | reverse complement strand
CCGGCCCCGCACCCCCGGGGGGGCCCACCCCCGCGCCGCCCCCCCCCCCCCCCCGGCCCACCCCTCCCCCCCCCGCGCCCCCCCCCGGGGGGGGGGGCCCGTCCGCGTTCCCCGCCCCGCCCGCTACGCTCCCGAGACCGAGACCGAGACCGAGCCCTACGCCGGATCCGACCCGGCGCCGGCCCCGGCCCCCGGCAGCGCCCCCGGCCCCAGCCCCTCCCGGTGCACCCGCCACCGCGCGAGCATGCCGTGCAGTTCGTCCACCATGAACGCGAAGAAGGCCGCGCTCTCCCCCAGCCGCGCCCCCGCGACGGTGCCCGCGCCGACGGTGGCCTCGCCGTCCCTGAGCACCCGCACCCAGCGCAGCAGGTACTCGTCGCGCCGGGTCAGCGACTCGAACCAGACGTCGTTCAGCACCCGGTAGCGGTCGCGCCGCGAGCCCGGCTCGCGTTCCTTGGCGGCCAGGCCGATCTGGATGAGGTAGCGCATCCCGCCGGACACTGCGGCCGGGCTGATCCGCAGCCGTTCGGAGAGCTCGGCGGAGGTCAGCACGCCGCTCTCCTCGGCCATCAGGCAGGAGAAGAGCCGGGACGGCATCCGGCCCATGCCCGCGGACGCCAGCTCGGCCGCGAACCGTTCGACGAAGTCCGACACCGCCTGCTCGTCGCGCCCCTGCTCCGCTTCCCGCTCCACCACGCGCGCCTTCCCCTCTCCGGTGATCAACAACTCGACTGAACTTTAACGCCTTCCCAATATTCACGTTTTTCTGAAACTACGGTAGCTTCAGCATCATGACGAAGGCAATCACCCTGACCGGCCTGCGCAAGACCTTCGGCCGGACCACCGCGCTGGACGGCCTCGACCTCACCGTCGAGACCGGCGAGGTGCACGGATTCCTGGGGCCCAACGGCGCCGGGAAGTCCACCGCCATCCGGGTGCTCCTCGGTCTGCTGCGCGCCGACGGCGGCAGCGCCCGACTGCTCGGCAAGGACCCCTGGCACGACGCCGTCGAACTGCACCGCCGCCTCGCCTACGTCCCCGGCGACGTCGAACTGTGGCCCAACCTCACCGGCGGCGAGGCCATCGACCTGCTCTCCCGGCTGCGCGGCCGGCTCGACCGCCGCCGCCGCGACGAGCTGATCGAGCGCTTCGACCTCGACCCCACCAAGAAAGGCCGCAGCTACTCCAAGGGCAACCGGCAGAAGGTCGCCATCGTCGCCGCGCTCGCCTCCGACGCCGAACTGCTGCTGCTCGACGAGCCGACCTCCGGCCTCGACCCGCTGATGGAGGTGGTCTTCCAGGACGTCGTCCTCCAGGCCCGGCGGCAGGGGCGGACCGTCCTGCTGTCCAGCCACATCCTGGACGAGGTGGAGAAGCTCGGCGACCGGGTCAGCATCATCCGCCACGGCCGGGTGGTGCAGACCGGCAGCCTCGGCGAACTGCGCCACCTCACCCGCACCACGGTCGAGGCCGAGACCCACCGCCCCGTCACCGGACTGGAGACGCTGGAGGGCGTGCACGCCGTCCGCACCGAGGGCGCCCGGGTGCACTTCGCCGTGGACGGCGCCCACCTGGACGCCGCCATCCGCCGCCTCGGCGAGGCCGGACTGCGCAGCCTGGTCAGCCACCCGCCCACGCTGGAGGAGCTGATGCTGCGCCACTACGGCGACGAGCTGGCCGCCAACGGGCACCCGCTCGACGGCGAGGCCGCCCGATGACCGCCACCACCACCGCGACCAGCGCGCCCGCCACGGCCCCGCGCCCGCCACGCCCGCACACCACCCTGGCCGGCACCGCCACGCTGCTCCGCTTCGCCCTGCGCCGCGACCGGCTCCGCCTCTCCGCCTGGGTGCTCGGCCTCGGCCTGCTCACCCTCGCCAGCGCCAACAGCGTGCACACCCTCTACCCGACCGCCGCCGACCGCGCCTCGATCGCCCACGCCTCCGCCGGCTCAGCCGTCCTCGCCATGACCGGCCCCGGGCACTACCTGGCCGACTACACCTGGGGCGCCATGCTCGGCCACCGGCTGCTCGGCCTGCTGGCGGTGCTGGCCGGGCTGATGAGCGTGCTGACCGTCGCCCGGCACACCCGGGCCGAGGAGGAGAGCGGGCGGGCCGAGCTGGTCCGCTCCGCCGCCGTCGGCCGACACGCCCAGCTCGCGGCCGCCCTGGGCGCCGCCGCCGTCGCCGACCTCGCGCTCGGCCTGCTGCTCGCCGCCGGGCTGCCCGCCCTCGGCGTCCCCGGGCTCGGCACCGGCGGCGCGCTGCTGTTCGGGGCCGCGACCACCGCCGCCGGACTGCTGTTCGCGGCGGTCGCCGCCGTCGCCGTCCAGGTCACCGCGCACGCCCGGACGGCCTCCGGGCTGGCCCTCGCGGTGCTCGGCGCCGCCTACGCGGTGCGCGCGGCCGGGGACGCCGGGTCGAACGGGCTCTCCTGGGCCTCCCCTATCGGCTGGCTCCAGCGCAGCTACCCCTTCGTGGACGACCGCTGGTGGCCGCTGCTGCCCGCGCTCGCCCTGACCGTCGTCACCGGCGCGGCCGGCTTCGCGCTGAGCACCCGCCGGGACGTGGGCGCCGGCCTGCGCGCCGCCCGTCCGGGGCCGCCCACCGCGCGCCCCGCCCTCGGCACCCCGCTCGGCCTCGCCCTGCGCCTGCACCGCGGCCTGCTGGGCGGCTTCGCGGTCGCGCTGCTGCTGCTCGGCGCGATGTACGGGTCACTGCTGGGCGGCGCCGACGCGATGGTCAAGGACGTCGACCAGCTGAAGGAGGCCCTCGCCCGGCTCGGCGGCCGCTCGCTCACCGACTCCTTCGCCGCGATGACCCTGCTGGTGGTGGCGGTGGTCGGCGCGGTCTACGCGGTGCTGGCGACGCTGCGCCCGCGCGCCGAGGAGAGCGCCGGGCGGGCCGAGCCGGTGCTGGCCACCGGGGTGTCCCGGTCCGGCTGGCTGGGCGGGCACCTGGCGGCGGCGCTGCTGGGCTCGACCGCGGTGCTGCTCGCGGCGGGGGTGGGCTTCGGCCTGGCCGGGGCGCTGTCCACCGGTGACGCCGGCGCGTTCGCGCGACTGGTCGGCGCGGCCCTGGCGTTCGCGCCCGCCCAGTGGGTGACGGTGGGTTTCGCCGCCACCGTGTACGGCTGGCTGCCCCGGGCGACGCAGCTGGCCTGGCTGGTGCCGGCGTACGCGTTCGTGATCGGGTACCTGGGCCCGCTGCTGAAGCTCCCGGCGGGCCTGGACCGGCTCTCCCCGTTCGGGCAGGTGCCCCGGCTCCCGGCAGCCGCCATGGACTGGACGCCGCTCGCGGCGCTCACCCTGGTCGCGGCCGCCCTGATCGCCCTGGCGCTGGCCGGGTTCCGGCGCCGCGACCTGGAAGTGCGCTGACATCGAGGCCCGCGACGGGCCGGCCGCGGCGGGCCGGCCCCGGACCGGGTCACAGGTGCTTGACCAGCTCCGGCATCAGGTCCTGGAAGGTCCGCCCGCTGGCCGGCTGCCCGATCGCGGTCATCTGCCAACCGGTGGGCGTGCGCTGCACCTTGGCCATGATCTGCGCGGTGTACGGGCCGCCCCCGGTGAGCGTGTACCGGGCCAGTTCGGCGCCGGTCTGCTCGTCGACCAGCCGGCAGAAGGCCGCCTCGACCTCCTGGAAGGTCTGGCCGGTGAAGGAGTTGACGGTGAAGAGGATCTGGTCGACCTCGGCGGCCATCTTGGTCAGGTCGACGGTGATCGACTCGTCGTCGGTCGCGTCGCCCGCGCCGCCGACCAGGTTGTCGCCGCTGTGCCGGACGGAACCGTCATTGCTGTTGAGGTGCTGGAAGAAGACCACGTCCACCGGCCGCCCCTGGGAGAACAGCACCGCCGAGGCGTCCAGGTCGATCTCCCGACCGGCGGCCAGCAGCTTGGCGAAGAAGCCCTTGGGCTGCGCGGCCTTCCAGCCCAGGCCCATCCGGACCACACTCAGCTGACCGCCGCCCGGCTTCTCCAGGCTGATCTTCTGCCCCTTGGCCAGCGAAACGCTCATCGTGCCCTCCTCGTCCCTGCCGCCGCTCCGTGCCGTGAATCTACAGCACTGTCGAACTTCTATGATCATCCGACCGGCGCGCTCCCCGCACCCCTACCCCGCGCTCCCCCCGCCGTCACCACCGGGGGCGGTCTGCACACTGTCAAGCGCCCCGGGGAGGAGCTTGCGCGGGGCGGGCGCGCAATCCGGCTCGGTCAACCTGGCAACCGGCGATCCGACGTCTGGCGTAGCCGCGAACAGGGGCCGAACAGGCGGGCGGCACGCGGTCTAGGGTCGGCTCGGAGGCGCCGCCGACCGGGAGAACGGCCGCCGACGCACCGAGCGTTCCGCGCACGTTCCCGTGATCCGCCAACCCACGCTGGGGGGACCACCATGTCCGAGCACGAAGGAACACCGCCCGCACCCGCCACCGCCGCCACCACCTCGCGCCTCGGCCGCCGCCGCCTGCTGCGGGCCGGCCTGGGCACCGGCGGGGCGCTCGCCGCCGTCCGCCTGCTGCCCGGCGGCCAGGCCTGGGCCGCCACCCCGGAGCCCGCGCCCGTACCGGAGTCCGCGCCCGTACCGGAGTCCGCGCCCGCACCCGCACCCCTCCCGGGCACCGCCGCCACGGCGCAGCCCTGGCCGGACTGGGCCCGGTTCGCCCGCGTCGGCGACGGCACCTTCAACGAGCCCGCCGACATGCAGAGCGCCGTCGACGCCCTGAAGGCGCAGAACGTCAGCGTCATCGAGCTCGACACCCTGCTCTCCAACTGGCTCACCGACGCCGAGTTCGCGGCCCACATGGCCGAGGTGAAGACCTTCACCGGCCTGGCGCACGCCGCCGGCCTCAAGGTCGTCATGTACTACCCCTCCCTGGAGCTGATCTCCCCCGGCGGCGAGAAGGGCCGCTCGTTCTACAAGAACGACCAGGGCGGCGCCTGGGTGCAGCGCGACCTCGCCGGAAAGCCCAACGTGTTCTACGGCAGCGTGGTGGTCTGGGTCGACCCGGGCGACGAGAGCGTCTGGCTCAGCCCCAACTCGCCCTGGCGGGACTACTACCTCAAGCGGATCAAGGGCGTGGCCGCCACCGGTGTGGACGGCATCTGGCCGGACGTCCCGATCTACTTCGACGGCGTGCTCTCCTGGTGCGACGCCTCCACCTGGGGCACGGCCGCCTTCAAGGCCGACACCGGCCTCGCCCTGCCCAAGGCCGCCGACTTCGCCGACCCGGTGTTCCGCCGCTACGTCGAATGGCGCCACCGCAACCTGCTCCAGTTCCAGCTCGACATCGCCGCCGCCGGGCGCGCGGTCAACCCCGACCTGGTCACCTTCGTCGAGACCGTCTCGATGGACTACCGCTACGCCACCTCGATCGGCCTGGACGGCGGCTACCTGCGCCAGGCCGAGGGCGCCGTCAGCCAGGTCTGGGAGGTGGACATCCTCGGCAACTACGACGGCATGCGGCACGCCACCGCCTCCGACTGGGTCTGTCTCATCTCGATGTACAAGTACGCGCGCGGCGCCAGCGGCACCAAGCCCGCCTGGGCGTTCTCCTACGGCTGGCAGGCCGACGACGCCTCGCTGGTGATGTCCCAGCTGATCGCGGCCGGCTGCAACCCCTACGAGGTGAAGACGCCGTACAAGAACGACACCGTGGACGCGGCGATGCGCGCCCGGATGTACCGCTTCGTCCAGACCAACCAGGAGCGGCTCTACAACGCCGCCTCGACCGCCCAGGTCGGCGTCTACCACTCCAGCCCGTCCCGGGACTACGTCAGCCCGGGCGCGGGCATCGGGATGTACGTCAACGCGACCGCGCCGGCCGGGATCGCCGACTGGTGGGGCGGCGACGACCCGGAGCAGAGCTGCGCCTCCGTCCCCTGGCTGGGCGAGTTCCGGGGCGCGGTGAAGGCGCTGGTGTACGCGCACATCCCGTTCGACACGGTGCCCAGCCCCGGCCTGGCCGCCGCCGACCTGGCCCGGTTCAAGGTGCTGCTGCTGCCCGACCTCCAGGCGGTCTCGGACGCCGAGGCGGCCGTGCTGCGGGGCTTCGTCGCGGCCGGCGGGACGATCGTGATCACCGGCCCGGCGCCCACCGCGCTCGACGAACTGGGCGGCCAGCGAACCGAGTTCGCCCTCTCCGACGTGCTCGGGCTGCGCCGCGGAAGCCCGCTGCCGGCCGCCAAGCAGAACGCCTACGGCAGCGGCACCTGCTGGTACGTCCGCAACCGGGCCGGGCTCAGCTACCTCACCAAGACCGACCAGGCCTCGGCCGACCAACTGCTCGCCCCCGTCCGCCAGTCCGCACCGCCCGCCGTCACCCTGGCCGGGGACCGCCGGATCTTCCTGGACGCGCGGCGGCTCGGCAACGACACCGTCGTCCACCTGGTGAACTTCACCAACTTCGGCGACACCCCGGCGGCCTTCCGCACCACGCCCGCCAACTGCACGCTCTCCTACGCCCTCCCCGCCGGCGCCGCCGTCACGGCCGTCACCGTCGCCACCCCGGACGGCACCGACCCGACGCCCAAGCCCGTCCCGTACACCGTCACGGGAGCGACGGTCAGCGTGCCGCTGACCGTCGTGCAGTACTCGGTCGTGACGGTGACGGTGGCGGCGAGCTAAAGCGCGGGCGCGGGGATGCGCCAGAGGGCGGCGGGGTTGGCCTCGCCGCCCGGGGCGGACTCGAAGGCGATCCACTTCCCGTCCGGGGACCAGCTCGGCGCGCCGTCGTACGAGCCGTCGTCGCCGGTCACCCGGACGGGGCGGCCGCCGTCGGCCGCGACCACGAAGACCTGGGCGTTCGGCAGGTCGCCGAGGTTGGAGGAGAACACCAGGTACCGGCCGTCCGGGGACCAGGTGGGATCGGTGTGCTCGCCCGGCACGTCGGTGACCTGGCGCAGGCCGGTGCCGTCCGCGCCGACCGTCCACAGCGCCCAGTTCTCACTGCCGGCGGCACGCCGCTGGAAGACGATCCGGTCGCCCCGGGGCGACCAGTTCGGCTGCCGGTTGTCGGTGCCGGTGCCCTTGCCGTCGACCAGCCGGACCGGGGCGCCGCCGTCGCGGCGGACCTTCCAGAGCGAGTCCTGTTCGGCGTCGTCGCCGTGCACGGCGGCGTGTTCCGGCTCCCAGCTCTGCTGGAAGACGATCCAGGCGCCGTCCGGGGAGAAGCTCGGCTCGCTGTAGCCGCTGCCGTCCTCGTGCCGGGTGACCCGCTCGGGGCTGCCGCCGGGTGTCATCAGCCAGACCTCGTCGTGGCCGGACTCCCGGTCGGTGGCGAAGGTGAAGGCGCCGGTGGCGGCGTTCCAGCTGGTGCCCGGGAGGTTGACGGCGGCCTTGTCGGGATCCTCCAGGACCTTCTGCGGCGTGCGGGCGCCGTCCAGCGGCAGCACCCCGAGGGCGGCGGCGCCCTTGTTGTAGCCCTCGCTGAACTCGGTCAGCAGCACCGAGCGGCCGTCCGGGGCGAAGGCGGGGTTCTGGGCGCTGCGACCGGCCTCGGCCCGGTAGAGCAGTTCGGCACCGTCGGCCCGGCGCTCTCCCCCGGTCGGCGGCGCGCCGCTGGCCCGGGTCGGCCGGGGCTGCGGCCCGCCCCCGGAGCCGGATTCGGCGCAGCCGGACAGCAGCAGCGCCGCGACGGCCGCGGCGACGAAGAACGTGCGAGTCCTCATGACTCACAAGCTAGTTGACACTTCGTCACATTGCGTACGCCGGCAGGCGGATCAGGCGTCGCCGTCCAGCAGGTGCTGGCGGACCTCCTGGAAGGTCCAGGCCCCGCCGGCCGGGCGGGCGAACACCCAGACCAGGTCGAAGCGGTCCGGCCAGGTGGCGGGCGCGCCGCTGCCGGCGGCGCCGAGCGCCTCGACGATCCGCGGGATCCGCGAGTGCTCCCAGCAGATCAGCACCGGCTGGGGCCCGGCCAGGGCGGCGCCGGCCAGCGCCGTCTCCTGGGACTCGGCGTACCCGGTGTCGACGGTCAGCCCGAGCTTGGCGGCCAGCGGGGTGACGGTCTGCCGCATCCGGTGCGCCCCGGCCAGCGGGCCCTGGTCGGTGGCGGCGAGGATCCGGGCGGGGGTGCGCAGGCCGGGGGCGGGCGGGGCGAACAGGGTGGGCAGCGCCCGGGCGCGGGACCAGCCGCGCTCGGTCAGGGACTTGCCGTCGTGGCCGCCGTTCTCGTCCAGCCCCGGGTGGCTGCCGTCCGGCTTCTCGCCGTGCCGGATGATCATCACCAGGGCCTCGCCGCCCGCGTCGCTCGCCCTGGCCGCGGCGGCCTCCTTGCCCGCCTTCTTGCCGGCCTTGCCGGAGGAGGCCGAGCAGCCCGCCAGCACCACCGGAGCGGCGATCGCCAGGCCGGTGAGCAGGGTGCGCCGGGCCGGCCGAGCCGCCACTCGGTGCTCCATCACTCGGCCTCCCCTCACCTGGCCCCCCGCCACCTGGTCTCCCGCCACTCGGCGCCCCGTCATCACTCGGCACCCCGCTCCAGGCGCACCAGCGCGTCGACCGCGACGCCGTCGCCCTCGCCCTTGTGCCCGGGCTCCGGGCCGACCGTCCGGTGCACCCGTTCGGCCCGGACGGTGCGCAGGCCGCGGTCGGCGAGGTCGGCGAGGACGTCCTCCGGGGTGAACAGCACGGCCGGGTCCTGCGGGCCGCCGACGCCCTCGGTGAGGTTGCTCAGGTCGTGCCCGACCACCAGCAGGGTGCCGCCGGGAGCGAGCGCGGCGGCGGCGCGGCGCAGCGCGGTCCGCCGGTCCTGGGCGGGGACTTGGAGGTAGACGACCAGGATCAGGTCGTAGCCGGCGGCGGGGGCCTCAAAGGTGCGGGCGTCGCCGTGCCGCCAGGTGAGCCGGTCGGCGACCTCGTCGGGCAGGTCGGCGGTGAGCCGCTCGGCGCGTTCCAGGGCGACGGCGGAGTAGTCCAGCCCGGTGACCTCCCAGCCCCGGCCGGCCAGCCAGATGGCGTTGCGGCCTTCGCCGGCGGCCAGGTCGAGGACGTGGCCGGGGGCGTGGGCCGGGGTGAGGCCGGCCAGTTCGCGGACCACCCAGCGGTTGGGCTCGGCGCCCCACACCAGCTCGGTCGCGGCGTAGCGGTCGTCCCAGTCCTGGCTGTCCATGGCGAGTCCTCCGTTCGGCGGGCCTGCTCCGCAGCGGTCAACCTACCGGGCCCGGGCGGCGGCGGCCCGGAACGGTCCAGCGGGCGGACACCCTTGACGGCGAATATTGGTCCAGTCCAATCTGTGATGTCGTGACGCGAGCGGGTCAGCCGGCCCGCCGCGCCCGCCGTCCGTACGTCGGCACGCTCCACCTGCCCGCGCGCCCCCACAGCGCCCGGGCGGCTCCCCCGGCCCACCCGGGCCACGCACCGCCGGAACCCCCACACATCCGGAGGACACACCGCATGCACGACCGCGTCATGCCCGCACGGCCCGCCCAGGCCGCCGGGCGCCGGACCGCTCCGCGCAGACGGGCCATGGCCCTGGCCCTCGCCGCCACGCTCAGCACCAGCGGCGCCGCCCTCGCCCTGACCCTCAGCCCCGCCTCGGCCGCCCCGGTGAACCTGCTGGCCAACGGCGACTTCGAGGCCGGCACCCTGACCGGCTGGACCTGCGCCAACGGCTCCGTCGTCACCACCCCGGTGCACGGCGGGAGTTACGCGCTCAGCGGCGCGGCCTCGGCCTCCGACACCGCGCAGTGCCAGCAGACCGTCACCGTCCAGCCGAACACCACGTACACCCTGTCCGGCTTCGTCCAGGGCAGCTACGTCTACCTCGGTGCCACCGGGACGGGCGTCAACTCCTCGGTCTGGACGCCCGGCGGCACCGGCTGGAACCAGCTGAGCACCACCTTCACCACCGGCGCCACCACCACCTCGGTGACGGTCTTCACCCACGGCTGGTACGGCACCGGCGCCTACTACGCCGACGACCTCGGCCTCACCGGCCCGGCCGGGCCCACCTCCACCGGCAGCCCCACCGCAAGCGGCAGTCCGACGGCCTCCGGAAGCCCCACCGCGTCCGGCAGCCCCACCGCCTCGACCAGCCCCACCGCGAGCGGCAGCCCGACGGCCAGCGGCAGCCCCACCGGATCCGGCAGCCCGACCGCGACGGCCACCGCCAGCGGCCCGGCCGGGGACGGCAAGGTCACCACGCCCACCGGCGTCGCCGTCAGCAAGGTCACCGCGGGCGCCGTGGTGCTCACCTGGCAGCCCTCCACCCTGACCACCGGCGACGGCCCGATCGCCTACAAGGTGTGGTCCAACGGCCAGCTGGTCGCCACCTCGATGGGCACCTCCGTCGCCGTCAGCTCGCTGCTGCCCGGCAAGGCGTACACCTTCAGCGTCCAGGGCTACTCCGGCTCCCACGCCTCCGCCCAGTCCGCCGCGGTGAGCACCACGACGGCCGCCTCCCCCGCCCAACAGCCCGTCCGCTCGGCCTACTTCGACCAGTGGGGCGTCTACGAGAACGCGTACTACCCGAAGAACGTCGACACCAGCGGCGCCGCGGGCAAGCTGGACGTCATCCACTACGCGTTCGCCAACATCGACCCCACCAAGCTCACCTGCTTCCAGGCGGTGAAGGCCTCCGACTCGACCAACGAGAACAACCCCAACGCCGGTGACGGCGCGGGCGACGCCTACGCCGACTACCAGTCCGACTACAACTCCGGCACCAGCGTGGACGGCAGCAGCGACACCTGGGAGCAGCCGCTCAAGGGCAACTTCAACCAGCTGCGCCAGCTCAAGGCCAAGTACCCGAACCTGCGGTTCACCATCTCGATCGGCGGCTGGACGTACTCCAAGTACTTCTCCGACGCGGCCGCCACCGACGCCTCCCGGAAGACCTTCGTCTCCTCCTGCGTCGACATGTTCCTCAAGGGGAACCTGCCGACCGGCGTCGCGGGCGACGCCTCCGGCGGCGCGGCCACGGCAGCCGGCATCTTCGACGGCGTCGACCTCGACTGGGAGTACCCGGGCTCGGCCGGCGGCCACACCGGCAACCACTACTCCCCCGCCGACAAGCAGAACTTCACCCTCCTGCTCAAGGAGTTCCGCACCCAGCTGGACGCGCTCGGCTCCGCCCAGGGCAAGCGCTACCTGCTGTCCGCGGCCCTGCCCAGCGGCCAGGACAAGATCGCCCAGCTGGAGACCGACAAGATCGGCAACTACCTCGACTACGCCGACGTCATGTCCTACGACATGCACGGCGCCTGGGACGCCAAGGGCCCGACCAACCACCAGGACCCGCTGCACGACAGCCCGGCCGACCCGACCACGCCGATCACCCCCGGCACCCGCAAGTACAACGTGGACACCATGCTCGCCGCGTACACCACCGGCCTGCCCGAGTACGGCATCCCCGGCGGCTTCCCCGCCAACAAGCTGGTGCTCGGCATCCCGTTCTACTGGCGCGGCTGGACGGGCGTCCCGGCCGGCTCCAACTACGGCCTGTACCAGAGCGCGACCGGCCCGACGGCCGCCAAGCCGCTGAGCCAGGAGGCCGGACTGGCCGCCTGGAAGGAGCTCAACCCGACCGCCGCCACCACCCACTGGGACCCGGTCACCGAGAGCAGTTGGGTCTACGACGGCACCAACTTCTGGACCGGCGACACCCCGCAGGCCATCCAGGCGCGCGGGGCCTACACCAAGAGCAAGGGCCTCGGCGGCCTGTTCGCCTTCTCCCTGGAGAACGACGACGCCTCCGGCACGCTGCTCAACTCCATGGACGGCAGCCTGCGCTGACGCCCGGCCCACCGTGTTTCGGCGAGGTTCAGCGAGCCGTGCTCAGCCCTTCAGCCCGAGGGAGGGGAACAGGTCGACGAACGGCTGGGTGGTCACCGAGACGCTCCGGCCGAACGGATCGTCGAAGTCCCAGATCATGAACAGCAGGAACGCGATCAGCGCGCTGAAGCAGCCCGCCAGGACCAACTCCCTCGGCGTGCGCCGGATCTGCAGCGCGAACAGCATGCCGACGGTCACCACGGCACCGGTGATCAGGCCGAACCAGACGACCCCGGGCATGGTCGGCCCGGCGTTCTGCCCGCGCGAGTTGCGGGCGTCGTCGGCCTGGCTGATCCGGTCCATGATCGGCTGGTAGGACTGCGACTCCAGCTCGGAGGCCGGCGGCCGGGTGGCGACGTCCACCCGCAGCTTGTCCAGCAGTTCGGTGCCCTTGTCGGAGATCTCGCCGTTCTTGCGCATGTACTCCCACTCGACGTTCACCACGTACGAGACGTAGGCGTCCACGTCGGCCCGGACCTGGTCGCGGAACTCGGCCGGGTAGACCACCGCCCGGTCGCTCACCTCCTGCAGCGACTGCGCCTCCCGGAACAGGTCGTCCTGGGCGGCGCCGCGCGCCTCCCAGACGCCCGCGAGGGCGAGACCGAGGACGATCGCGTAGACCACGCCGATCATCATCGTGATGTAGTCGATGACGTCCGGCGTCTCGTCGACGTTCTTCTCGGTGCCCACCCGGCGGTGCCGCAGCACCACCACCGCCACCACGACGGCACAGGCTGCCGCCATCGCGATGGCCAACGCCAACCATTCGGACATGGGAACTCCCTTCTCTGGCTCGGCTTGTGACGGAACAAAGGGTCGGACTCGGCCCCAGGCAGGTCGGGCTCCAGGGCCGGACCGGGGGCCGGGGCGGGCCGCCTCGGTGGGGCGGTCAGGACCGCCCGGAACGGCCGCGGCCGCGTCCACGGCCCGGGCGCAGGGCTGCCGCCGCCAGGATGGCGGGCACGGTGACCAGCAGCATCGTGGTCGTCGCCGGGGCGTTGTGGTGGTGCTGCGGCGGGGCCGGCGGCTGCGCCGCCCGCACGTGGTACACCGGCTGCGCCGCCGGGGTCGGCCACAGCGGGCTCGGGCGCACCGGAGTCGGCGTGGCCGGACCGGGGGCCACCGGGTCCGGCGGGGGCGCGGGTGCCGCCGGGGCCGGCGCCGGGGGTGCAGGCGGGTTCGGCGCGGGCGGGTTCGGCGCGGGCGGCGGAGCAGGCGCGGGCGCCGCCGGCGGTGAGGTGGGCCCAGGCGTCCTGCCGGGAGCCGGCGTTGTCGGCGCGGGGGTCGGCGACGCCGTGGGGACGGGTGCCGGAGTCGGACTGGGCTTCGACGTCGGCGAAGGCGTCGGGGTAGCGCTCGGCGTCGGGGTCGGCGTGGGGCTGGGCGTGTGGGTGGGGCTCGGCGTCGGGGTCGCCGTCGGGCTCGGGCAGGGGTGCGGGTGGTGATGGTGGTGGTGCCACCAGTCCCCGTGCCACCAGTCCCCGCCGTGGCCGCCGTCCCCGGCATGGCCCCCGTCCCCGCCGTGCTCGTCGTCCGGGCGGCCGGGCTGCTGGCGGAACCCCGTGGTGTCCGAGGGTCGTGGTGAGGCCGGTCCGGGCGCGGCCTTCGGCGTGCGGCACGGGTGGTGCCGGTGCGGGGGCCTGGCGCCCTGGTGCCGCGCGTCGGCCGTCGGGGCGACGGTGACGCCGACCTGGACGTCCACGTCGACCCCGACGTTCACGTCCCCGCCCGGCCCGACCTGCACCGACACGTCCGTCCCGGTGCAGACACACGAGTCGACGGTCGTGCCGTGCGGCTGCTCCCCGCCGTGGTGTTCGGTGCCGGACGCCGAGGCGCCGCCGACCAGGGCGCACATCGCGACCACGCCGA
Organism: Kitasatospora sp. NPDC058492; assembly: GCF_042720685.1. NCBI lineage: Bacteria > Bacillati > Actinomycetota > Actinomycetes > Kitasatosporales > Streptomycetaceae > Kitasatospora > Kitasatospora sp. NPDC058492. The sequence goes on along the minus strand of NZ_JBHXMU010000002.1, from coordinate 254,812 downwards.
CCGCGGCGCCGATCAGCCTGGTCCGCCGACCGGAGGCCGCACCCCCACCGCCGTCCAGCGATATCCGTCGGGACTGCCGGCGCTGCGGCATGGGCTCCACTCACCTCTCGGGTCGCCAGGGACGGGATCAGAACAGGGCGATCCGCCCGGCCCGCAGGAGGACGCGGGCAGGCGTGATCAGACGCGATCAGACGTGATGAGGCACGATCAGGCGGACGGCCCGCCTTCCGGGGGCGGGCCGTCCGTCATCAGGTCAAACGATCTTCGAGCCGGCCGGTTACGGCCCGGGCCCCTTGTCGGCCGTCCTCAGTGGCGGCGGTGCGCGATCTCGACGTTCTCCAGGACGCCGACCGCGTCCGGCACCAGGATCGCGGCCGAGTAGTAGGCGCTGACCAGGTACGAGATGATCGCCTTCTCGTCGATGCCCATGAAGCGGACGGACAGCGACGGCTGGTACTCGTCCGGGATGCCGTTCTGGTGCAGGCCGATGACGCCCTGGTTGTCCTCACCGGTACGGATCACCAGGATGGAGCTGGTGTTCTCCTTGGTGATCGGGATCTTGTTGCACGGCAGGATCGGCACCCCGCGCCAGGCCGGCACCTGCTGCCCGCCGAGGTCGACGTGGTGGGGGTACAGGCCGCGGGCGTTGAACTCGCGGCCGATCGCGGCGATCGCGCGCGGGTGGGCGAGCAGGTAGTCGGGGTCGCGGCGGCGGTTGAGCAGCTCGTCCAGGTCGTCCGGGGTGGGCGGGCCGGAGTGGGTCTGGATCCGCTGGTCGAAGTCGGCGTTGTTGAGCAGGCCGAACTCCGGGTTGTTGACCAGCTCGTGCTCCTGGCGCTCGCGCAGCGCCTCGATGGTCAGCCGGAGCTGGTGCTCGACCTGGTTCATCGGCTCGTTGTACAGGTCGGCGACGCGGGTGTGGACCTTGAGGATGGTCTGCGCGACGCTCAGCTCGTACTCGCGGGGCTTGAGCTCGTAGTCCACGAAGGCGCCGGGCAGCTCGAACTCGCCGTGGTGGCCGGCCGACATGGCGATCTCGGCCTCGCCGCGCTCGTTCTGGGCCTGCTGCGGCAGGGCCAGGAACCCGAGCAGGTGCTCCTGGAGGCTCTGCGAGTTGTCCCGGATGGCGGCGAAGTCGCGGCGGGTCAGGGTGAGCGCGACGCCGGCGGTGGCGGTCGTGGCGGTGAACTCCCAGGCGGCGTCCGGGTTCAGCAGGGCGTCGTCGCCGAAGCGGTCGCCGTCGCCGGCCACGCCGACCACGGTGTCGTCGCCGTACTTGCCGGTGCCGATCTTGTTGACCTTGCCGTGCGCGATCAGGAAGATCCGGTCGGCGGCCTCGCCCTGGGTGGTGAGCACCTCGCCGGGGCCGAAGTCGCGCTGCTCGCAGCGGTCGGCGAGGGCGGTCAGCACCTCCTCGTCCTCGAAGCCGCGCAGCAGGGCGAGCTCACCCAGTTCGGCGGGGATCACCCGGACCTGGGAGCCGGTCTTGATGAACTCGACCACACCGTTGCCGACGGTGTAGGTGAGCCGTCGGTTGACACGGTAGGCGCCGCCGGCGGCCTGTACCCAGGGAAGCACCTTGAGCAGCCAGCGGGAGGTGATCTCCTGCATCTGCGGTGCGGACTTGGTCGTGGTGGCAAGGTTGCGGGCAGCGGCCGTCGTGAGGCTGGACTGCTGCGGGACCTGCGCTGTCTCCGGGCTCGTGTCCACGGGCATCGGCAGGGGTCTCCATTCATCTGGTCGGATCACGCGGTCAGGGTCGGACGGCGACGGAGTCGTCCCTGCCCACCCCGACTGATGCCATGACGGATCATCAGACACGCGTATCGATGGGGGTGTTGGCGATTCATCGCGATCACGGCCGCCGTCTCCCGGCGGCCCATCGGGAACCCTAGATCACCAGCGCCCGGCCGGGCCCGCGCGGAGACCGACTACCCCCCGATAGGGTGAATCTGAAGCAGTCCCATTCCGCTCGGGCCCCGGGTCGCGAGAACATCCGTTCGCCACCGCGGATCCCGCGCGACCGACGCCCGCCCGCGACCGCCCGCGCGCCCGGACAAAGCGGACAGGCGGCGTACCTCCCGTACGACATCGGCGGGAGCGGATCGTCAACGGGGGCGGCGAAACGGGGCAGGTCAGCTGCGCCCCGACCATGGGCACCGGCCCGCCACCGGGCTCCGGGCACGCGAACGGCCCGTCAGGTGCCGGGACGGGGGCGGCCGGCACCTGACGGGGGATCGGGGATGCGCAGTGGGGGTGCGACGGGGAAGCGGCGAGGGCAGCGCCGGTCGGGCGATGCGTCAGGCGCAGGCGATCTGGCTGCCGGGGATGCCGACGATGCCGGAGTTCTTGGCCTCGCCCCCCTTGTACTCGTAGTACAGGTAGGAGTAGAAGTCGATCCTGGTCGCCGCGCCGCAGGTCGAGTCCGGCGCCACGGTGTAGGTGACCGTGAAGCTGCTGGTGGCACCGGGGGCGAGCGGCACGTTGTACCGCGCGATCCCGCCGTGGACGTTGTCGCTGCAGCCGTTGGTCTGGGTGCCGCAGGCCGTGGCGGCGAACTTGAGGCCGTTCTCCAGACTGGTCTGGTAGGTCGGCTGAACGCTCTGGTACACGAACTGGATCGGCGTGTCGTACGGGTTGCTGAGCGTCAGGGTCAGGGTGAACTCGCCGCCCCGGACGGTCGTTTGCCGGTCGGAGACGGCCGTGAAGGGCAGCGGGGTGTCGGCCTGGGCGGGTGTGGCGGAGAGGAGCAGACCGACGGCGAGGGCCGGGCACGCGGCGAGGGCGACACGGCTCAAATGTGTTCTGCGCATGACCAAGGAGCGTAGGGCGCCGTACCGGTTCCGTTGCCCCGCTCCGCCCCGGTCCGTACCGACGCACGAGTCGGGGGCGGACACCGTGGACCAGCCCGGCCGCGTTCCGCCCCCACTCCCCCGCCCGGGGCCCTATGCTTCGCCCGCCGCCCCGGACGGCCACCCGAGGCCCGTCGCCCGGCGGGCCGGCGCCGGTCCGGCCGCCCCTGGCCCGGCCGGTTCAGGCGGGCGGCGGCAGGATGTCGCAGAGCGCGGCGAGCGCCGCCGGGTAGGCGTGGTCGGGCGGCGTGGCGTAGCCCACGACCAGGCCGTCCATGACCGGCATGGCCTCCGGGCCGATCCCCGGGTGCCGGAAGTCGGCGAGCCCGTCCAGGCCCAGGCCCCGGCGGGCGGCGGCCTGGAGCACCGCGTGCTCGGTGCCGGGCTCCAGCCGCAGGACGGCGTGCAGGCCGGCCGCGACGCCGGAGACCCCGACGTGCGGGGCGCTCGCCGCCAGCGCGGCCACCAGCTGGTCGCGGCGCTCCCGGTAGCGGCGGCGCATCCGCCGCACGTGCCGGTCGTAGCCGCCGGAGTCGATCAGCTCGGCGAGGGTCAGCTGGTCCAACGCGCTGGCCCAGCCCTCGCGTTCGCCCTTGGCGGCGAGCACCCGGTCGACCAGGTGGTCCGGCAGCACCATCCAGCCGAGCCGCAGCGCCGGTGACAGGCTCTTGCTGACCGAGCCGAGGTAGACCACCCGCTCGGGGTCGAGCCCCTGGACGGCGCCGACCGGCTGGCGGTCGTAGCGGAACTCGCCGTCGTAGTCGTCCTCCAGCAGCAGGCCGCCGCGCCCGCGCGCCCAGTCGACCACGGCGGCGCGGCGGCCGGCGTGCAGCGGTCCGCCGGTCGGGAACTGGTGGGCGGGGGTGAGCAGGGCCGTCCGGACGTCCGGACGGTGCGCCAACCCGCCGAGCCGGGCGCCGTGTTCGTCGACCGGAAGGGGCACGGTGGCGACCCCGGCGGCGGCCAGCAGCCCGCGGTGGAACCCCAGCCCGTACGCCTCGACGGCCAGCGGCCCGGTCGCCTCGGGCGGCAGGGCGGGCGCCCCGCCGGCGAACAGCAGCCGCAGCGCGTGGGCGAAGCCCGAGCAGACCACGATCCGGTCCGGGTCGGTGCGCACTCCGCGGACGCGGGCCAGGTAGTCGGCGAGGGCGGTGCGCAGTTCGGGCCGTCCCTGCGGATCACCGGGCCCGAAGGCCTCGTTGGGCGCCGCGGTCAGGGCCCGCCGGGCGGCGGCCAGCCAGGCGGTGCGCGGGAAGGACGCGGCGTCCGGCTGGCCCTGGCGCAGGTCGTGGACGGGCCCCGGCCGCAGGGAGGGTCGAGGGGACGGGCTCGGCGGGACGGGCTCGGCGCGCTCGGCGACGGCGGTGCCGGAGCCCTGACGGGCGGTCAGCCAGCCCTCCGCGACGAGTTCGGCGTACGCCTCGGCGGCGGTGTTGCGGGCCAGCCCGAGGTCGGCGGCGAGCGCGCGGTACGGCGGCAGCCGGGTGCCGGGGGCGAGTCGGCCGCTGCGGATCGCCTCGCGCAGGGCCGCCATCAGCGCGGCACGGCGGCCCCCGACGGCGGGGAGGTCGAGGTGCAGGTCGCTGCCGGTCGGGTGGGCGGGCCCGGTGGGGTGCGCGCCCGGCGTTTCCGTCATGGTCACGCACCCTACCCGCCGCCGCCCGGCCCCCTGCCGGGCGGCCCGGCCCGCGCTACGGCACCACGGTGACCGGCCAGCGGCCCGCCTTCACCAGGCGGACGGCGACCGAGCCGATCACCCGGTGCCCGGCCTGCTCGGAGGCGCCGACCACGACGGCGTCGGCGCGCAGTTCGTCCGCGAGCTTGGCCAGCCCCGTATAGGGGTCGCCGCGCATGGTGAGGAAGCGCCATTCCACCCGCCACACCTCCTTCACGTGGTGCTCGGCCTCGCGCAGGGCGGACAGCAGCTCGTCCGCGATCTCCTGGGTGGTCTCCTCCACCGCCGCCCCGGCCAGGGCGGTGGCCGCACCCAGGATCGGCTGGACGTAGGCGACCGCGAGGGTGGCGCCCTGCCGGCGGGCCAGCCCGGCGGCGTAGGCGGTGGCGCGCCAGGAGGAGTCGGAGCCGTCCAGCCCCGCCAGGATCACCTTGGGCCCGTCCGTCCCCAGTTCGAAGCCCGCGGGGGCCGCTGCCACCCCGGGCTCCTCGGCGCCGCCGACGGCCTCCACGTCCTCTGCATCGCTCTCGTTGCTCATGGCCCCGAGGCTATGCCCGCCACCGTGCGTGAGCGGAGGGGGCCCTCCCGGTGAGGGTTGTGGCGCGGGCCACCCGGAGCGCCGGACGGTGCGGCGATTTCGACACCGGGGGCTGGTGGGCCGTCACGCGCTGTCGACGATGTGGGCGGGCTCACAGGGCATGCGGCGTGACGCAGGCCACTTCGCCGGGTGGTTTGATCTTGCAAATGGTGGCAAATCGGTCCAAATCATGTCATTTCCTTGATCCTTACGACCGGTAACAGCCCCCTGACGTGCCTAAACCTCCAAATCCTTGAAACCGCCTCAATCGCCCCCGTACCTTCGAACTCGTTGCACCAAGCACTCCGCTCCGGTCGGCCTCACCGCCCCGGATCCGGAACGGTGCCGGACCAGGCGAGCAACGTGTCCCCCGAAACCAACGGCCTTCCGAGGGCCTGGTTCCGCACGCTCGCAGCCCCCTCCGAAAGGACCCGCATGACTTTCCGTAACGAGACTGCCGCTGCCACCACCACCGCCACCCCGAAGCGCCGCAACCGCGTCCGGATGGCTCTGATGGCCGGGGCGATCACCGCCCTGCCGGTCGCCGGCCTCGTCACGGCCACCAGCGCCTCCGCCGCGCCGGCCACCGTCTGGGACAAGGTCGCCTCCTGCGAGGCCACCGGCAACTGGGCCGTCAACTCCGGCAACGGCTTCTTCGGCGGCCTGCAGTTCACCTCCAGCACCTGGGCCGCCTTCGGCGGCACCGCGTACGCCCCGCAGGCCCACCAGGCCACCAAGGACCAGCAGATCGCCATCGGCGAGAAGGTCCTCGCCGCCCAGGGCCCCGGCGCCTGGCCGATCTGCTCCGTCAAGGCCGGTCTGGGCAAGTAGTCCCCACCCCTCGGCCCGCCTGTCCAGGGCCCCCGACGCCGCCGCACCCTCCCCGGGTGCGGCGGCGTCGTCGCGTTCCCGCCCGCTGCGGCCGACCACACGCCCGCGCAGCGCCGCACGGTGCCCGTTCCGCTCGTGCGCGAGCTTCCCCGGGGGCCCCGGCCGGGCCCCGGCGCGTACCGAGGTGGCGACGTTCCGGCCGCGAGCCGGTCACGAACCGATCCGGCGCACCGCACGGCAGGTACGGTCGGCTCGCCGGGACCGTAGGCGAATTCCACCGGGGGGATCATGCGCCGCACCTGGACCCTGCTCGTGCTCGTGGCCTCGCTCGGGCTGGCCGCCTGCGATCCGCACACCGATCCCGGCCGCACGCTGCCGCCGGACGACCGGCCCGGCTACGCGATCCCCGCACCCAGCCCGCCCCACCCGCCGATGCCCGAGCTGCGCGGCCAGACCGTCCTGGCGGCACGGGCGCTGCTGCCCCTCTGGTACCCGGTCAGCGTGCGGGACGCCGATCCGCGGGGGCGGGTCGTGGTGGTGCAGTGGGAGTGGCAGGTGTGCGGGCAGAACCCGGCGGCCGGCGAGGTGCTGACCGGGCAGGTGATCGGCCTGACCGCGATGCGCGTCGAGGAACCCTGCCCGTAGCGCAGGCCTGACGGCCCCCAGGCCCTACGGCGTGCCCGGCCGGGGCGGGAGCGGCAGCGGGAGAGCAGGCAGGCCGTCGATGCTGGTGCCGACGTACTGCTTGCCCTCGCAGTAGGTGTTGAACTCCTCCTCGTCCTTGCGGCCGAAGTACTGCGCGTGCAGCTCGCGGTCGGCGCGGTAGTCCATCAGCGGGACGGCGAACCCGCAGGAGTCGCTGACCCGTTCGGCCCGCACCAGCACGATCGCCCGCAGCCCCGAGCCGTCGACGGCCGGGTCGAAGCGGCCCAACAGCCCGGCGAAGCGCGGGTCGTCGCGGAACACCGGCTCGCCCCGGCCGTGCACCCGCACCACGGTCGGCGGGCCGTCGAAGGCGCACCACATCAGCGTGATCCGGCCGTTCTCCCGCAGGTGGGCGATCGTCTCGGCGGTGGATCCGCCGAAGTCCAGGTAGGCGAGGGTGAGTTCGTCGATCACCACGAGCGTGCCGGAGCGGCCCTTGGGCGAGACGTTGACGTGCCCGTCGGTCGAGACGGGCGCGGTCGCGACGAAGTAGACGGGCTGCCGTTCGATGAACGCCCGCAGCCTGCCGTTGATGCTCTCGTACTGCTTTCCCATGCCCATCAGTGTGCGCGCATCCCGCCTGGCAAGAAAGCATGATCCACTGAACGAGACGGCCGCTCCACCGGGGGCACCCGCAGGACGGCCGAACTCGGCGGCCCCGGTGCGCATTTGTCCAGAACGCCCGCTCCGCTGCGGCACGCGCCCCACCGGCCGCCGATACTGGGAACGTGACGACGGAAGCCCCCGAGACGTCCGCAGCCGCGGCCGACGAGGCCGCAGACCCGGCCGCAGACACCGACGCCGGCCTGATCGACGAAGCCGTCCGCGCCCGGCCCGCGCCCGCGCTGCGCCCGTACGTGGCCTGGTACTCCGGGTACCGACAGCGCGGCATCCCGCCCGCCCTGCACCGCGGCCTGCCGTCCCCGTACCTGACGTTCATCCTCACCCTGGACGAGCCGCTGGTGATCGCCGGGCACCCCGACCCGGCGCAGCCGCCCGGCAGCTACCCGACGCTGCTCGGCGGCCTGCACACCGGCCCGGCGCTGATCACCCACGACGGCCGGCAGTCCGGCGTGCAGATCGCCGTGCACCCGCTGGCCGCCCGGGCGCTGTTCGGGCTGCCCGCCGGCGAGTTGGCCGGGATCGACCTCCCGGCGGAGGAGGTGCTGGGGCGGCTCGGCCCGCGCCTCCAGGAGCAGTTGCAGTCCGCGCGCACCTGGTCCGAGCGCTTCGCCGCGCTGGACGGGACGCTGCTGCGGGCCGCCCGTCCGTCCGGGCTGGTGCCGCCGGAGGTCGGCTGGGCCTGGCGGGCGCTGCGGCGCAGCAACGGCGCCCTGCCGGTGGCGGCGCTGGCCCGGGAGACCGGCTGGAGCGCCCGGCACCTCCAGGAGCGGTTCCGCCGGGAGACCGGTCTGACGCCGAAGGCCGCCGCCCGGGTGATCCGCTTCGACCGGGCCCGCCATCTGCTGGCCGCCTCGCCGCCGCCCCTGCTCGGCGACCTGGCCGTCCGCTGCGGGTACTTCGACCAGGCGCACCTGGCCCGGGAGTTCCGCGCCCTGGCCGGGGCCGCGCCGAGCGTATGGCTGGCGGCGGAGGGGCCGGAGGAGGCGAAGTTCCGAAACGTCCAAGGCGGGGCGGCTGCGGCGGCCGCAGAGTGGGAGGCGTAAGCAACCCGAGCCCCCGAGGAGACAGCCATGGACGGCACCGCCCCCGCCCCGCAGGTCTGGCCCAGCCTGCGCGCCACCGACGCCCGGGCCCTGATCCGCTTCCTGGTCGACGCCTTCGGCTTCCAGGAGGTCGTCGCCTACGGTGAGGGCGGGTTCGTCGCCCACGCCGAACTGGCCTGGCCGGAGGGCGGCGGCGTGATGCTCGGCTCCGACCGGGAGACGCCCGAGGGCGGCGCGCCCTGCCCGGGCCGGCCGGGCGGTTTCACCGCGTACGTGGTCACCGCGGACCCGGACGCCGTGCACGACCGCGCCGTCGCCGCCGGGGCCCGGATCACCACCGCGCTCACCGAGACGGACTACGGCTCGCGCGACTTCGCCGCCGCCGACCCGGAGGGCAACCAGTGGTACTTCGGCACCTACCCCGGTGCGCCACGGCCCGCCGCCCCCGCGCGGGGCTGAGCGGCCGCCGACGCCGGTGGACCGGCTGCGCCCCCGCCGCCGCCCGGGCAGACTGGCTGCGGGGGCCACCCACAGGCCCGCCCAGGCTCCGGAGAGCACCCATGCCGCAGCTCACGGTGGACGGGCGCACCCTCGCGCTCTCCCACCTCGACAAGGTGTACTACCCGCGCACCGGCACCCTCAAGGGCGAGGTGCTGCGCTACTACGCCGCCGTGCACGGCGCCCTGCTGCCCCACCTGCGCGACCGCCCGGTCTCCTTCCTGCGCTGCCCGGACGGCGTGGAGGCCGAGGTGTTCATCGCCAAGAACCCGCCGGCCGGCACCCCGCGCTGGGTGCGCACCGTCGAGGTGCCGAGCAGCGGCGGTGGCCTGCGCCAGGTGGTCCTCGACGACGGCGCCGCACTGCTCTGGGCCGCCAACCTGGGCTGTCTGGAACTGCACGTCCCGCAGTGGCACGCGGCCGCACCCGGGCTCGCCGACCGCCTCGTCCTGGACCTCGACCCCGGCGCGGGCGCGTCCGTCCTCACCTGCCGCACCGTCGCCGTCCTGCTGCGCGAGCGGCTCGCGGCGGACGGCCTGGCGGCCTGGGTGAAGACCTCCGGCTCCAAGGGCCTGCACCTGCTGGTCCCGATCGAGCCCACCCCCAGCGCCCGGGTCTCGGCGTACGCGAAGGCGCTCGCGGCCGCCCTGGAGGGCGACCGCCCGGAGCTGGTGGTGCACACCATGGCGAAGGCCCGGCGGGCCGGCCGGGTGCTGGTCGACTGGTCGCAGAACAACGCCAGGAAGACCACCGCCGCGCCGTACACCCTCCGGGCCAGGCCGCTGCCGACGGTCTCCACCCCGCTGTCCTGGGCCGAGCTGGAGCGCGCCGCGACGGCGGACGACCTGGTGTTCACCCTCGCCGAGGTGCCGGAGCGCCTCGCCGCCAACGGCGACCTGTTCGCCCCGCTGCTGGACCCGGAGCGGGCCCGACCGCTCCCCGCCGGCCCGGCGACCCGGCAGGAGCAGACCCGCCAGGAGCAGCACCACCAGGAGCAGCCCCGCCAGGTGCTCCACCCGCCCGTCGAGGTGATGCGCCCCGCCGCCGTCACCGCCGTCCCGCCCGCCGACGGCCTGGGCGGCGCGGGCGTGCAGTACGAGCTGAAGCTGGACGGCTTCCGCTGCGTCGCCTTCGCCCGCGGCGCCCGCCCGCCCGTCCTGCAGTCCCGCACCGGCCGCGACCTCGCCCCCGAGTTCCCACCGATCGCCGCCGCCGTCGCCCGGCTGCCCGAAGGGCTGGTGCTGGACGCCGAACTCGTCGCCTGGCGGGCCGGCCGGTTCGCCTTCGGGGAACTGCTGCGCACCCGCCGGGCCCGGGCCGCCGCCCCGGACGTCGTCCTCGGCCTGATCGCCTTCGACCTGCTCGCCCTGCCGGGCCGCGACCTGCGCCGGCTGCCGCTCACCGACCGCCGCCGGCTGCTGCTCGCCGCCCTGGCCGACGTCCCGCCGCCGATCCAGCCGGTCCTGGCCACCACCGACCGGGCGGAGGCGCTGGACTGGATGACCCGCCTCGCCGACACCGGCGTCGAGGGCCTGGTCTGCAAGGCCGCCGGCTCCCCCTACCGCCCGCGCGGCGCCGGCCGCGCCTGGGTCAAGTACCGCCGCAGCGACACCCTCGACGCCACCGTCCGCGCCTTCACCGGTCCGGCCTCCCGTCCGCACGCCCTCGTCCTCGAACTCGACGACGGCCGGGTGCTCCTCAGCACCCCCCGGCTCACCCCGGTCCAGGCCCGCGAGGTCGCCGAGGCCGCCGCTCCCCTCGCCGGCCCGCCCGTCACCGACCCCGAGCACGGCCCGGTCCACCCCCTCACCGGCCCACTGCGCGCCGAACTGACCCTCACCGGCCGCCCGCCCGCCGCCGCCTTCGTCCGGCTGCGCGGCGACTGACCGCCCCCGGTGCACCTCGGGCCTCGGCTGACCCGGAGCTCCCCGTAGCAGGAGTCGGGTTCACCCCTTCCGCCGCTTCGCCGCGTGGACGAACTCGGTGACCAGGGTGTCGTTGAAGACCGGCAGGTCGGCGGGTCGGCGGCTGGTGACGAGGGGACCGGGGCCGGCGCGGCAGACGTGCACCTCCTCGTCCACCCAGTGGGCGCCGGCGTTGCGCAGGTCGGTCCGCAGGCTCGGCCAGGAGGTGAGGGTGCGGCCGCGGACGGCGTCGGCCTCGATCAGGGTCCAGGCGGCGTGGCAGATCGCGGCGACCGGGCGGCCGGAGGCGCAGTAGGCGCGGACGAAGACCACCGCGGCCTCGTCCAGCCGCAGCGCGTCGGGGCTCGCGACGCCGCCGGGCAGGACCAGGCCGTCGAAGGCGGACGGCCGCGCCTCGGCGACGAGGACGTCGACGGCGAAGGTGTCGCCCGGGGCTCGATGCCGGACGGCCTGGACGCGGCCGGGCCCGGTGGACAGCAACCGCGGGGTGCCGCCGGACTCGGCCACCGCCTGCCACGGCGAGGTCAGCTCGACCTGCTCCGCCCCGTACGGCGCGACCAGGAAGGCGATCGTCCGGCCGGTGAGCGTGGTGGACGGCCAGCCCATGGCTCAGCGCCGATGCGGGTCGCAGGCAGAACCCAGATGGACGGCGACGGCCGGGGCGGGGCTGAGCCGGGCGCGCGGGCAGTCCAGGTGGACGGTCAGCTCCAGGTGGTCGATCCGCGACACCAGGGCGACCGGGACGGACAGCCGGGTGCCCGCCACCCAGGGCCCGGCGTCGATCAGCAGGTGGTCCCCGGTGTCCTGTTCGACCCGGCCGAGCGGGCCGTCGGTCGCCTGCACCTCGTACCCGGTCAGGCTCAGGTCGGCGGCGTGGTGGGGGCCCGGACGGTACTCCCACAGGTCGGTGGTCATCATGCCTCCGGTTGGTCCCAGGGGCGGCGTTCGCGGCGCTCGTCCCGGTCGGGGGGTGCGGCCCGGCGTTCGCCCCGGTCCCGGCCCGCAGTCCGGTCCCGGCCCGCAGCCCGGCGGCGCAGCAGCGCCGAGGTGGCGATCGCCGCCGCCACCGAGGCCGCCCACACCACCCCGAGGGCGGTCAGCACCGCGGTGGTCGGGGTCCGCACGCCGATGCTGAGGCAGATCGCGGACATCACCAGGGCGGTCAGCACCACCCCGGCGGACAGGCGGCGCCCGACGCCGCGCAGCACGCGCCGGGCCCGGCTCGGCGGCTTGGCGCCCATCGTGCTCAACTTCCGGTCGAGGCGCGTGTCCTGGCGCAGATCGGACTCGATCTCCTCAAGGAGCCGTCGCTCCCATCCGCTCAACGCGGGTCCGTCCATCTCGGTCACCTCCGACACTTCCGGTGACGTGCTCGCACCCGGGCGGTTGCCCGGTACGGGCAGGCGCTAACCGCTCAGGGGGCCGCCGGTTACGGCGTGTGGTGCGGCGCCGGCGGCGGCGCCCACGGGGCCGAAGGCCCGGGGACGGGCCAGCAGGCTGTCGTCCAGGACGCGCAGCAGGGCGTCGGCGTCGCGGTGGACCTCGACCGCGCCCGCCGCCCGCAGCTCGGGGCCGGCGTCCGCACCGGCCGCCAGGGCGACGCACGGCACCCCGGCCCGCCGCGCCGCCAGCACCTCGCGCACGCTGCCGGCCACCGCCACGGCGTGCGACGGCGTGCCGCCGACCAGTTCCAGCGCGGCCCGCACCGGGTCACGCCCGGGGGCGGTCACGGTCAGGGCCGGTGCCCGGCCCGGCCAGGGCCCGGTCAGCACGACCGTCCAGCCCCGGGCGGCGCACTCGCGCAGCAGTTCGGCGGAGCCGGCCGGCGCAGGGCGCCAATCGGTACCGAAGAGAGCCGCCGAGATCACCGTCATGGCCGACCGTTTCCCTTCCCGGGCCACGCACCGTACGCGCCCTTCCAGGTTAGGCCGCTCCCCCGCCGTACGCGCAGCCTGCGGCCCACCGGTTTCCCGGCACCCGGAAGACCCGCTCGGCGGCCGGTCGGCGAACCCGGCTACCCGGCGTCCGGGTCGGTGGCGAGGCGGGCGTGGAGGTGTTCGTCGACGTAGTCGCCGTCGCCGTAGCGGTAGGAGGCCCGGGTGGTGCCCTCGTGGCGGAAGCCGCCGCGGACGGCGACGCGGCAGGAGGCCTCGTTGCCGACTCCGTGCCAGAGCTCGATGCGGCGGGCGCCGGCGGTGGCGACGGCCCAGCGGGTGACGGCGGTGGCGGCGCGGGTGGCGATGCCCCGGCCGCGGGCGGTGGGGAGCAGCCAGTAGCCGACCGTGGCGATGCCGTCCGACTGGTTGGTCCAGCCCAGGAAGGCGTTGCCGTGGAGGGTCCCGTCGAGGGCGTCGGTGATCGCGAAGGCGGCCGCGCGCCCCTCGGCCCAGCCGGTGTCGCAGCGGTCGAGGTAGGCCTCGGCGCCGGCCGGGTCGGCGATCCGCAGCGGGTTCCAGCGGGCGATCTCCGGGTCGGCCGCGGCCGCCATCAGGGCGGGGACGGTGCCGCCGGGCACGTCGAGGGCCCTGCCCCAGGGGCGCAGCGCGAAGTCGCCCAGGTCGAGGGTGGCGGGCCGCAGGACGCGCCGCTCGGCGGAGGTATCGGTGGTGCTCATCCGGCCTTCCTATCCCGCCCGCTCCGGTGCCCGCCAGCGAATTTTCCCGGCCCGGGATCCGCTCCCGCCGCCCGGTGACGTCCGGTGAGCGGGACGGCGCACGGCGGGCCCGCCGTGCGCCGTCCGGAGGGCCGGGTCAGACGATCCGGGACAGGTACCCGTTGTCGACCAGCCAGAGCACGTTCAGCTTGGCCGGGCCGCCGGGCACCAGGGCCGCGTCGAGCTGGTACTGCAGGCCCCAGCCTGGCTGGCCGAACCACGGGGCGATCGGGCCGGCGTGCACCTTGAAGGGCTTGACCACCTTGTAGTCGTGGTAGTTGCAGCCCGCCGGCGGGGTGCCGTCGAGGCTCTGCGGCGGGATGGAGCGGGTGGAGTAGGGCAGCCCCTCGGGGGCGAGGAAGGCGCCGTACTCGCTGCCGTAGCGGTCGATGTTCTGGTTCGGGTAGAGCGTGAGATCGAACTCGACCGGGGTGCCGTCGGGCAGGGTGACGTAGCCGTCGGACGGCGGGTAGATCCAGCCGCCGGCGCCGTTGTTGCCGGCCGGGTCGTAGTAGGTGGTGAGGAACTGCTGCTCGCTCAGGGAGCCGGTGCGCTGGTAGCCGACGAGTTCCCGGCCGACCCGGCCGGTGGTGGGCAGGTCGGCGGGGCCGAGCCGCTTGTCACCCTGGTAGAAGTCGGCGGAGCACTCGTCGGGGGGCGTGGCGGCCCGGGCGGAGGTGCCCGCAGTGGAGGTGCCCGCGGTGGAGGTGTCGGCCGCAGCGGCCGGGATGCTCGGGGCGATCAGGGCGGCGGCTGCGGCGAGTGGCGCGACGAGCAGGCGAAGGCGAAGGCGCACGGTGTCTCCGTCGTGAGGGGGGTCGCACGGAGGGGGCGTCCTGCTCACCCTCCGTGTCCGTTTCGGCACCAGGCAAGCGGATCAGCTGATCATCCGTCAACACGACTAGGCCGAAGGCGCACCGAATTCCCCGGTTCCGGCCAACCCCGGGACGCCGGACCGGTTCACCCGAAAGACTGAGCGGTCCGGCACCGACCCCGGCCCGCCGCGCAACCGCCCGTCAGCGCCCCGGCGAGACCCGCCCGATCAGGTGGAGCAGCCGGTCGAGGGCGTCGTTGGAGTTGGGCTCGGTGAGGTTGACCATGAGCCGGAACGCCACCTTCAGCAACGCCGGGTGGCCGAGCCCGGCGGCGCCGGCCGCGCCGAGCAGCCTGGGCCGGCCGAGCAGGTCGGCGGCGAGGCGGCCGAGCGCGAAGTAGCCGGCGTAGGCGGAGCGCAGCGCCTGCGGGTAGGCGCGCAGGGCCAGTTCGCGGCCGCGGTCGGTGCGCCGGGCGAGGGCCTGGACGATGGTCTCGGCGGCGTAGCGGCCGGATTCCATCGCGTAGGCGATGCCTTCGCCGGTACCGGGGCTGACCGTGCCGCCGGCGTCACCGATGAGCAACAGGCCGTCGGCGTAGTGGGGTTGGCGGTTGAGGCCCATCGGGAGGGCGGAGCCGCGGACGGGCTCGGTGACGGCGTCGGGGGTGTAGCCGTACGCGGGCGGCAGGCTGTCGCACCAGCGGCGGAGCAGGTCGCGCCAGTCGAGGTCGACGTGGGCGGTGTCGAGGACGCCGAGGCCGACGTTCGCGGTGCCGTCGCCCATGCCGAACACCCAGGCGTAGCCGGGCAGCAGGCGGCGGGCGGGGTCGCCCGGGTCGCGCAGGTCGAGCCAGGCCTCCAGGTAGCGGTCCTGGTGGCGGGGGGTGGTGAAGTAGGTGCGGTAGGCGACGCCCATGGCGCGGTCGGTGCGGCGGTAGCGCTTCATCGCGACGGAGAGGCGGGTGGAGTTGCCGTCGGCGGCGACCACGACCGGCGCCTGGTAGCTGACGGGCCGGCGCTCGTCGCCGAGCTTCGCGGTGACGCCGGTGATCCGGCCGCTCCGCTCGTCCACCAACGGGCCTGCCACGTTGGCCCGTTCGATCAGCCGGGCGCCGGCCGAGGCGGCCCGGCGGGCGAGCAGTTCGTCGAAGTCGGCGCGCCGGCGGACGAGTCCGTGGCCGGGGTAGGCGGACAGCTCGGGCCAGTCGAACTCCAGCGCGCGCCGGCCGGAGATCAGCCGCAGCCCCTGGTTGTGCAGCCAGCCGGCCTGCTCGGAGACGTCGATGCCGAGGTCGGTCAACTGCTTGACGGCGCGCGGGGTGAGGCCGTCGCCGCAGACCTTCTCGCGCGGGAACGCGGACTTCTCCAGCAGCAGGACGTCCAGGCCGGTGCGGGCGAGGTGGTAGGCGGCGGTGGAGCCGGCCGGGCCGGCGCCGACCACGATGACGTCGGCGTCCTCCTCGGTCCGGGCGGGCCGGGGGGCCCGGCCGCCGTCTGCGGGCACCTGCTGCTCTGGGCCGGGCATCACGCACTCCCACGGGGTCGGATCGGCTGCGGGCCCGACGGGGCCGCAGGGGGCCCCGGACGGACTCGGACAGGGTCATTCGGACGGGGCCATTCGGACGCGGCCGGACTCGGCGGTCCGAGACGGACGATAGAGAACCACGGCACCCGCCCGCCGCCCCGACACGCGGGCCCGCCCCGATGACCGGTCAATACCGGCCACCGGGGCGGGCGCGCGGTCACCCGCCGGTTCGGAGCCCGCCGTTGACCACCGCGCCGGAAACGGCGCCCGGCCCGTCGGCGGGCCGCCGTCCGGCACGCTCCCCCGGGAGACCACGGAGCCCCTGCCTCCGACGGCGGTGTCGGAGGCAGGGGCTCTGGGGAACTGCTGCGGCGGCGTCAGGGGTTGAGCGCCAGCACCACGTAGGCGGCCAGCACGGCGAGGTGCACGGCGCCCTGGAGCGGGGTGGCCCGGCGCGGGATGACCGTCAGGGTGCCGAGCACGATGGTCAGGGTCAGCAGCACCATGTGCGCCGGGCCGAGGCCGAGGACGAGCGGGCCGGAGAGCCAGGAGGAGGCGATCGCGACGGCCGGGATGGTCAGGCCGATGCTGGCGAGCGCCGAGCCGAGGGCCAGGTTGAGGCTGGTCTGCACCCGGTTGCGCAGGGCCGCGCGCAGCGCCGCGATGGTCTCCGGCAGCAGGACGAGCAGGGCGATCACGACGCCGACGACGGAGTGCGGCAGTCCGGCGTCGTCCACGGCGTGCTCGATGGTCGGCGAGACGCCCTTGGCGAGGCCGACCACGGAGACCAGGGCCACGCCGAGCAGCAGCAGGCTGATCCAGGCGGCCTTGGCGGTCGGCGGCGCGGCGTGGTCCTCCTCGTCGAGCACCCGGCCCTCGGGGGTGACCGGCAGGAAGTAGTCCCGGTGCCGGAAGGTCAGGGTGGTCACGAACAGCCCGTACAGCACGATCGAGGCGGTGGCCGCGAAGACCAGCTGGGTGGTGGAGAACTGCGGGCCCGGGGAGCTGGTGGTGAAGGTCGGCAGCACCAGGCTGAGGGTGGCGAGGGTGCCGATGCAGGCGAGCGCGGCGCCGGTGCCCTCGGCGTTGAAGACGGCGGTCCGGTACTTGATCGCGGCGACCAGGATGGACAGGCCGAGGATGCCGTTGCAGGTGATCATCACGGCGGCGAACACGGTGTCCCGGGCCAGGGTGGCGGACTTGGAGCCGCCGTCGGCCATCAGCGTCACGATCAGCGCGACCTCGATCACGGTGACCGCCACCGCGAGCACGAGCGATCCGAAGGGTTCCCCGACCCGGTGTGCGATCACCTCGGCATGGTGCACGGCGGCGAGCACGGCGCCGGCCAGGAAGCAGGCGACGACGCCCACCACCCAACCGGGCAGGTCCCGGTGCCAGGTCAGGGCGAGGACGACGAACGACACCACCGGAACGACGACGGTCCATTGCGCGGTGGCCGCGCGGAGCTTCGTGATCATGCCGCCGAGCATCCCAGACCGGGGCCCGCCCACCCGGCTGACCGCGCCGGGATACGTAGGGATGTGGTACAACTCATCCCGTTTTGCCCGCTCACCCGCCGTAGTCGGCTAGGTACCGGAGCACCTTGTCGACGTGCGGGCGGACCCGTTCCGGGACACCTTCGGCGGCCGCCACCGTCTTGTCGCTGGTCCGGTAGGCGGCGGTGACCAGGGCCGGCAGGTCGCGGGTGAAGCCCCGGTGCTTGAGCTGCTGGTCCAGCCAGCAGACGTAGTTGCCCATCGCGGCGATCGCGTCGCCCGGGTCCAGGTAGGACTTGGGGCCGTCGTGGGCCGCGGCCTTCGCCCAGGCGTCGAAGACGGCGGGCGTCCACATGGCGATGCCGTACTCGCCGGTCTCCGGGCGGGCCGCGTTCGGGTCGAAGCCGCTCTCGGCCTTGAGCATCGCGGCCAGCAGCACCGGGGTGATCTCGGGCTCGGGGCAGCGCCGGGCGGCGTCCTCGATCATGCCGCGGTAGGCCACCGGGACGTCGGAGCCGGCCGGGATCGCGCCGGGCAGCGGGGGCGCGGCCGGGTGGGCGGCCGACCCCGCGGCGGGTACTGCGGCGCCTTGCTCCGCGGCCTCCGGCTCGGGGGCCCCGGTCAGGACGAGGACGGTGGCGGCGCAGGCCAGCAGGCCGGTGGCGGCCCGCAGGGCGGCGCCGCGGCGGCAGGCCGGACGCGCGACGGCCCGGGCGACCAGCGCGGCGAGGTCGGTGCGGGCCCGCTCCTCCCGCCCGGGGGCCAGGCAGGCGGTGACCACGGCCCGCCAGGGCCCGGGCAGCGCCTCGTCCAGCCGCAGCGGCGCCGCGCCGCGCGCGTACGCCTGGGCGGCCAGCGAGCGGGCCCGGGCGGTGGCGCCGAGGAACGGGTGCAGGCCGCCGGTGAGCACCTGGTGGGCGATCACCCCGAAGGCCCAGATGTCGGCGCTGGGGCGCACCGCGACGCCGCGCGCGCCGGTGCGCTCGGACCACCACTCGGGCGGGACGTGGTCGGGCGAGCCGAGCGGCGGCGCGTAGGCGTGGGTGCCCTCCAGTTCGGCGGTGAGGCCGAAGTCCGCGATCTTGGCGGTGCCGTCGGACATCAGCAGGATGTTGGCCGGTTTGAGATCCCCGTGCACCCAGCCGCCCCGGTGCATGTGGGTGAGCCCGGCGCAGACCTCGGCGAGGAGGCGTTCGGCACCGGGCACCGGGGCGCCGGGGCGGGCGGCGGCGAGGACGTCCTGGAGGCTGCGGGCGGCGCGTTCCATCACCAGGGCGACGGCGCCGTCCAGGCCGGGGTGGGCCGGGTCGTCGACGACCGTCACGGCGAGGGTGCGGATCAGGTGGGGGTGGTCCGCGCGGCGGCTGAAGCGCATCTCGCTGCGGGCGACCTCCGTCATGGTCCGGCGCTGGCCGGGGCTGAGCCGGGCGGGGCTGAGCAGTTTGACGGCGGCCGGGGTGCCGTCGGGGCCTTCGGCCGCGTACACGCTGCCCCAGGCGCCGGCCCCGAGGTAGGCACCGGTGCGGTAGCCCGCGAGCCGGTAGCCGGCCGGCACCTCGAACTGCCGCTCCGGCAGGGGCTGGTCCTTCTCCGGCACCCGCTGCTCGGACGCCGGCTCGACGGGTACCGGCTCGACGGGTACCGGCTCGACGGGTACCGGTTCGACGGGCGGCTGCCCGTCGGGCGGCTGGCCGGCGGGCCTCACGGTCGGGCGACCGGGCGCCGGGGCGGGAGCAGGGCCAGGTGCTCCTCCCGGACGAGGTCGAACTTCAGTGCCAGGGCCGCGAGTTCCTCGCGCTTGCCGCCGCCGGGTCCGTCCTCGTACGGCTCGCGCAGCCGCAGCTTCGTCCACACCAGGTAGTCGATGTGGTAGTTGACCGCCGAGCGGGTCAGCCCGTGGCAGGAGGGCAGGGCGCGCAGCCGGGCCAGCACGTCCGTCACGCCGGGGACGACGGCGGCGGAGGGCGAGCGCAGCCGGGGCTCGCAGAGCGCGAGCAGCACCAGGAAGTACTTGGCGGTCGGGTCGAGGGCGAACGGGCTGACGGTGAGTTCGCCCTCGACGCCGCCTGGCCGACCCTCCAGGTAGGCGTGTTGCGGGGCGAAGACCTTGAACGAGGCGGGTTCGCCGAGGGCGGGCAGCAGCACCCGGGAGAACTCGAACGGGACGGGCGCGCCGAGCCGGCCGGGCGCCACCTTGACGTGCTCGCCCGCGCCCTCCAGGTTCTCCACCACGTAGGTGGCGGAGGTGCTGAAGTTGGACAGCCGCCAGTAGTCCTCGGCGGCGGTGACCTCCCCCGCGCGCCGGGAGACGCCCTGGCCGGGCAGCGGGATGGGGGCCGGGCGGCCGGGCTCGCCGCGCCCGAACACCGCGACCTCGCCGGGGCCCATCCGCAGCAGGCCGGGCGGTTCGCCGGGTGCCATCACGGGCCCCCGGTCGGGCAGTTGCACGATGACCGTGTCCACGCAGACACCTCCGTGGTTCGGGTCGATGCTAACGGCCCGATTCACCCCGACGGCAGTTCGCCACTCGGACGAGTGAAGGGACACCGCCAACCCGGGCCGGGCGTCGCCGAGTTGCCCGCAGGCCTCCCACCTGGCGGTCCGTCGACCGCCCGACAGGCGGTTGCAGCACGTAGTTGAATGGTCACCTTGAGTGTGACGCAACACACACACGACATGACCACGTTCTGTGCAAGACTCATCTCAAGGAGTGAGATCCCCTTAATTTCCAAGGAGGTTCATATCATGCGCGCTCGGATCGCAGCTGTGACGATGATGGTGGCAGGGATAGCAGGCCTGGCGGCCGGACCGGCCATCGCGGCCCCGGCGACGACCGAGAACGAAGCGGTGGCCTGCGCCGCCGTGCTCAACACGCCCTGCATCTCGCACCAGCACGACGGCGAGGGCTTCTTCGGCGTCGCCCAGGTCTCCGCCGACTCGCGCCAGTTGACGATGGTTCAGGTCGAGGTGCGGACCCAGAAGGCCTGGGGCAGCCCGTGGGAGACGGTCGCCTCCGCGACCACCGTGCGCCTGGGCTCCGCGAAGGCGGTCACCCCGCGCGTCGTCACCACCGACCTGCGGATCATCTGCGCCACCGCCGGCCCGGCGCTGGAGGCGACCCGGCAGGTCACCACCTGTACCAACCCGTTCTGACGGGCGGCTCCCGACCCGTCCTGACGGACTGCGCCGCTCCACCAGCACCGAGGTCCTCGATCGACCCGACCCGATCCACCCCACCCGCCGGGGCGTCCGCGCCCCGGCTCCCGGGCAGGGCCTAGGGCCGGCCGCCAGCGCACCCGGCGGCCGGCCCGTCGGCATGTGCAGCCCCGCAGAGCGGCTCCGACCAGGGCCCGAGTGGACCTGGGGCACCCGTTCACGGCAAACTGGTCTAGACCTCAAGGGTCTAGACCAAGCACCCGGCTCAGAACGGTGGACCAGTATGGAAATCGTGATCGTCCCTGACGCCTCAGCGGCCGGCGAACTCATCGCCGCGGCGATCACCGATCTGCTGACCGGCAAGCCCGAGGCCCTGCTCGGCGTGGCGACCGGCTCGACGCCGCTGCCGATCTACCAGGCCCTCGCCGAGCGGGTCCGCGACGGCCGGCTCGACGCCTCCCGGGCGCGCATCTGCCAGCTCGACGAGTACGTCGGCCTGCCCGCCGGCCACCCCGAGTCCTACCGTTCGGTGGTGCTGCGCGAGGTCGTCGAGCCGCTGGGCCTGACCGAGGACTCCTTCCTCGGCCCGGACGGCAACGCGACGGACATCGCCGCGGCGGCCGCCGCCTACGACCGCGCGCTGGCCGCGGCCGGCGGCGTGGACCTCCAGCTGCTCGGCATCGGCACCGACGGTCACATCGGCTTCAACGAGCCCTGCTCCTCGCTGGCCTCCCGGACCCGGATCAAGACGCTCACCCGGCAGACCCGCGAGGACAACGCCCGGTTCTTCGACAGCCTCGACGAGGTCCCGCACCACGTCATCACCCAGGGCATCGGGACCATCCTGGAGGCGCGCCACCTCGTCCTGCTCGCCACCGGCGAGGCCAAGGCCGAGGCCGTCGCCCTCTCCGTCGAGGGGCCGCTGTCCGCCGCCGTCCCCGCCTCGGCGCTGCAGCTCCACCCGCACGCCACCGTGGTGGTCGACGAGGCCGCCGCCTCCGGCCTCAAGCTCGCCGACTACTTCCGCGACACCTACGCCGCCAAGCCGGCCTGGCAGAAGCTCTGAGGTCGGCGGGCCCGTTCGGGAGGCAGTCGCCTTCCGAACGGGCCCGAACCGCATTCCTTCCCGGCGGCACCCGGCGGTCAGCGCCCGCGGAGCCAGTCGCCGAAGGCCGCCAGGGCCGGGCCCGGATCGCGGCGTCCCAGGCCGATCCGGAAGCGGTCGGCGGGGGCGGGCGTCAGGTCGGAGTGGAACATGCTCGCGGGCAGCAGCAGGACGCCCGCCTGCTCGACCAGCGCGGTGCAGAAGTCCTCGACCCCGTCCGCCCCGAGGTAGCGCGGGTAGGCGACGCAGCCGCCGTCCGGGGCGCGCCACTCGAAGAGGTCGCCGAACTCGGCGAAGAACGCGTCGAACCGCGGCAGGTTCTCCGCGATGATCGCGCGGTTGCGCGCCAGGATCTGCTCGCGGGCGTTGATCGCGATCCGGGCCAGCACCTCGCTCGGCGCCGAGTTGCAGATCGTGGTGTAGTGCTTGGCCCGCTCCAGCCGGGAGCGCAACTCCCGGTCGCGGCAGGCGATCCAGCCGATCCGCAGGCCGGGCAGGCCGAGCGACTTCGAGGTGACGTTGAGCGAGAGGGCGCGCGCGGAGAGGTCGGCGGCCTGCGGCAGCGCACGGGCCGGGTCGCGCTCCAGACCGCGGTAGACCTCGTCGGAGAAGAGCCGGATGCCGCGCTCGTCGCACAGCTCCACCAGCCGCGTGAAGTCGGCCGCGTCGATGACCTTGCCGGTCGGGTTGTGCGGGAAGTTCACCGACAGCACCCGGGTGTTCGGGCGCAGTGCGGCCGTGACCGCGTCGAGGTCGAGCGCCCAGTCGTCCTTCTCGTCCAGGGCGACGCCGGTCACCTCGCAGAGCGAGAGCGGGATGGTCTCGGCGGACTGGTAGTTGGGGGTCACCACCACGGCGTGGTCGCCCCGGTCGAGGAGCACCTGCATGGCGAGGTTGAGCCCCTCCTGCGCGCCGCCGAAGCAGAGCACGTCGTCGGCGTCGACCTCCTGGTACATCCCGGCGATGGCGCGGCGCAGCTCCGGATCGCCGTAGGTCTCGGTGTAGCCGAGGGCGAGGCCGTCCCAGGCCCGGCGGTCCTCGGGGCCGGCCAGGGCGAGGAGTTCGGCCATCGTCATGGTCTGGGCGTCGGAGGCGGCGAGGTGGTGGCGGGCGCTGAACTCCCAGCGCGAGAAGTAGGTTTCGAGCCGGAAGTCGGGGAGCCTGGTCATCTCTCTGTCACTCGCTCTCGTCGGCGCCGGCGTCGGCGTCTGTGTCGGGGTGCCGGGGCTCGGGGGCCTGCTTGAGCTCGGCGAGCAGGGTGTAGGCGGTCGAACGGGAGACCCGCAGTGCGGTGGCGACGGCCGGGACGGCGCGGCGGACGGCGAACACCCCGGCCTGGTCGAGTTCGCGCAGGACGGCGAGCCGGTCCTCGCGGCCGAAGCGTTCGAGCGGGCGGCCGTGCGCGCGGACGTAGCCGCCGATCACGTCGTTCATCCGCTCCGTCCAGTCGCGTTCGAAGAGCGGTTCGGGGCGGGGCGCGGTGGGCGCGGCGAAACCCGCCAGCAGGGCGGCGGCGTGCTCCAGCGGGCCCCGGTCGAGGTTGACGCAGAGCACCGCCGAGGGCCGTCCGGCATCGTCGCGCAGCACGGCGCTGACGGAGGAGAGCCGGCGCCCGTCGGGCAGCAGCTTCTCGTAGGGCCCGAAGACGTCGGGGGCGGACGGGTCGAGGGTGTCCAGTTCGCCGAGCAGCGACGGGTCGCCGGGGGTGCGGGGGGTCATCGGGTTCCAGATGGCCAGCACCTGGTCGGCGGTGGCGTCGTGCAGCACCACCTCGGCGTACGGCCCGAGCAGCAGGGCCACGGCGCGGCAGACCGGTGTCCAGGTCCGGACGCGCGGGTCGGGGGTTTCGGTGGTCATGTTCGGACTGTACGTCCAGACCAGACGTTTGGTCCAGATCTTTCGTTCAGGCGTTTCCTTGAGGCGTTTCCTTCAGACGTTTCGTCCGGCCGTCCGGGCATCCGGCGCCTGCGGCGACGACGAAGGCCCCGCCGTGACGCCGGCGGGGCCCTCGGAGCTCGGGGAGGGTCAGTGGCAGGTGATCAGCAGTCCGAGGACGGCGGTGCAGCTGCGGGTGTCCCGGCTGGTGGCCGGGGTCGGGTCGGCGGGCACGCCCGCGGTGCGGGCCACCGTGACGTCGAAGCTGCGGATCAGGCTGAGCAGGCCGACCGAGATCGAGAAGTGCCGGGTGGTGCTCGCCCCCTTGGCGAGCGGCCCGGTGAGCTTGCAGGTGAGCTTGGTGCCCGCGATGGTGCAGTCGCTGGAGGTCGCCGCGAGGCCGGCCGGGAGGTCGGCGGAGACGGTGCCCGAGGTCAGCGTGTCGGGGCCCTGGCCGGTCAGCGTGACGGTGTAGTCGACCCGGCCGCTCAGCAGGTTGGACACCGGCGTGGCGGTCAGGGCGACGCCGAGGTGGGCGCTGGGGGCCGTGTAGCTGAAGCGGTCGGCGGCGACGGCGGCGCTGGTGCCGCCGGGCGCGGTGACCCGGACGTCCACCGGCCCGGTCACCGTGGTGGCGGGGGCGGTGGCGGTGCAGCTGGTCTTGGTGCAGTTGAAGGCGGTGGCGGCGCCCGCCGCGCCGAAGGTCACGGCGGTGGCGCCGTTCAGGTCGGTGCCGGTGACGGTCACCGTCGTGCCGCCGACCCCCGAGCCGCCGGACGGGCTGATCCCGGTGACGGCCGGGACGGGCAGCGGGAAGTCGAGCACGTCGACGGCGCCGCCGGTGAAGTCGGTGAGGTAGCCGCGCCGGCCGTCGCCGGTGATCGCCAGGCTGTACGGGCTCGCGCCGACCGGGACGGTCGCGGTGACCGTCCGGCTGGCGGTGTCCACCACGCTGACCGTGTTGTCGGCGTAGTTGGAGACGTACGCCGCGCTGCCGTCCGGGGCGAGCGAGACGGCGTACGGGCCGGCGCCGACGGCGACGGTGCCGACGAGCGTGTTGCCGGTGGTGTCGACCACGCTCGCGGTGGCGTCGTCGGCGTCGGCGGCCCACAGCCGGGTGCCGTCCGGGCTGAGCGCGAGGCCGAAGACGCTGTGGCCGACGGGAACGGTGGCGCTCACCGTGCTGCTCGCGGTGTCGATCACGTTCACCGCCTTCGCACCGGAGGCGGCGACGTAGAGCCGCTTGCCGTCCGCCGAGACGGCCAGCCCGTGCGGTTCGGCGCCGACCGGGACGGTGGCGGTGACCGTGTTGGTGGTGGTGTCCAGCACGCTCACCGTGTTGGCCCCGGCGTTGCCGACGTAGGCGCGCGAGCCGTCCGCGGAGAGCGCGAGGCCCCACGGCTGGGCGCCGACCGGGACGGTGGCCGTCACGGTGTTGCTCGTGGTGTCCACGACGCTGACGGTGCCGTCGAGGTGGTGGGTCAGGTACGCCCGGTGCCCGTCGGGCGACAGGGCGACCGCGTAGGAGCCGGTGCCGGCGGTGAAGGTGGCGGCCACCGTGTTGCTCGTGGTGTCCAGCACGCTCACGGTGCCGCTGCTCTGGCTGGTCACGTAGGCGTGGCCGCCGTCCGGCGTGAGCGCCACGCCCGCCGGGTAGGGCGCCACCGGCACGTGCGCCTTGACGGTCGGCGGCGGTGTGGCGGCCTCGGCGGTGGCGGGCTGCGACAGCAGTGCGGCCGTGGCCGCGGCTATCGCGGTCACGGCCGTCCAGGTGCGCCCGGGTGCGCGACGTGTTCTCACGAGTCTCTCCAGCATGGTCGGTCAAGGGATGCAACGCCGGTCGCTCCAGCCCCCTGCGGATCCGGAGCCGCACGAAGCGTAGAAGCCGGTATGACCATCCGTCAGGGACTGATCGGTAATGTCGCCAACTGTTCAGATTCGACCGAGATTCGGACAGCAGCAGCCCCGCCCCCCTCCCCGTCGCGACCGGGGGTCGGCCTGGGGCCGGGCGCGGGCCGGGCGTGGGCTGGTCGGGACCGGTCGGGGGCGGGGCGTGCAGGAAATTGGAGTTGTGGAGTCGTATTCGATAGCGTTTCGAACGTGAGGCTGACCAAGAGCACCGACATCGCCCTGCGGATCGCCATGCGGCTGGCCGTCCTGAGCGAGGACGCCAACCCGACCACCCGCGAGGTGGCCGAGGCGGTCGGCGTGCCGTACACCCACGCGGCGAAGGTGGTCAGCCGCCTGCAGCACCTCGGGGTGGTGGAGGCCCGGCGCGGACGCGGCGGCGGGCTGCTGCTCACCTTCGCCGGCCGGACCGGCTCGCTCGGCCTGCTCCTGCGCGAGCTGGAGGGGGTCGGCGACGTGGTCGGCTGCGAGGACGACCCGCCGTGCCCGCTGCGGGCCGCGTGCCGCCTGCGCGGTGCGCTGCGGACCGCCCAGGAGGCGTTCTTCGCCGCGCTCGACCCGCTCAGCATCGACGACCTGGTGGCCGCGCCCACCGGGCCCGTACTGCTCGGCCTCACCACCAGACCCACCGCCTGATCCCCCACTCCCCATCCCCCATCCCCGGGGCCGGGCTCACGCACGGCCTTTAATACGAATCTCACATACCAATTAGGAGCCGGACTGATGCTGTCCGCCAAGTCCGCCGAGGTCATCGAGGCCACCCTGCCCGTCGTGGGCGGCGCCATCGGGGACATCACCCCGCTCTTCTACGACCGGCTGTTCGCCGCCCACCCGGAGCTGCTGCGCGACCTGTTCAACCGCGGCAACCAGGCCAACGGCACCCAGCGGCAGGCGCTCGCCGGGTCGATAGCCGCCTTCGCCGGCGCACTGGTCGCGCACCCCGACCAGCGGCCGGACGCGATGCTCGCCCGGATCGCCCACAAGCACGTCTCCGTCGGAATCGACAGCAGCCAGTACCGGATCGTCCACGAGCACCTCTTCGCCGCCATCGTCGACGTGCTCGGCGAAGCCGTCACCCCCGAGGTCGCCGCCGCCTGGGACGAGGTGTACTGGCTGATGGCCAACGCCCTCGTCGCCGTCGAGGACCGGCTGCGCGCCGAGGCCGCCGCCGGCGGCGACCAGGCCGACCTCTGGCGCCCCTACACCGTCGTCGCCCGCTACCAGGAGACCGACACCGTCACCACCTTCCTGGTGCGCCCCGCCGACGGCGGCCCCGTCCCCGCCGCCCGACCCGGCCAGTACGTCTCGGTGCGCACCGAACTGCCCGACGGCGCCCGGCAGATCCGCCAGTACAGCCTCTCCGGCACCGCCGACGGCGCGCTGCGCTTCACCGTCAAGCGCGAGCCCGGCGGCGAGGTCTCCGCCCACCTGCACGACCACCTGCACACCGGCGGCCTCGTCCACCTCGCACCCCCGCTCGGCGACATCGCCCTCGCCGACGGCGACGGGCCGGTGCTGCTCGCCTCCGCCGGCATCGGCAACACCCCGATGACCGCCATGCTCGACCACCTCGCCGCCACCGGCTCCCCCCGGCAGGTCGTCTCGGTGCACGGCGACCGCGACCAGCTCACCCACGCCTTCCGCGCCGACCTCGCCCAGCTCACCGCCAAGCTGCCGAACGCCACCGCCCACGTCTTCTACGAGCGGCCGCTCGGCGACTGGCCCGCCGAGCGCACCGGCCTGGTCGACCTCTCCACCGTCGACGTCCCGGCCGGCACCACCGCCTACCTGTGCGGCCCGCTGCCCTTCCTGCGCGCCGTCCGCGAGCAGCTCCTCACGGCGGGCGTCCCGGCGGCGGACATCCACTACGAGGTGTTCGGCCCCGACCTCTGGCTCGCCTGAGACCCCCTGAGGTCCCCGACATCCCCCGGCCCGCTCGGTACGATCACGAGCGGGCCGGCCGGTGTCGCCGGACGAAAGGAGGGCCGATGCGGGTCGCACTGTTCGCCACCTGCGTCAACGACGCGCTGTTCCCCGCCACGGCGGTCGCCACCGTCCGGCTGCTCGAACGCCTCGGCGTGACCGTGGACTTCCCCGCCGGGCAGACCTGCTGCGGGCAGCCGCAGTACAACACCGGCTACCGGCGGGCGTGCGAGCCGCTGCTGCGGCGCACCGCACGGGCCTTCGCCGGGTACGAGCACGTGGTGACGCCCTCCGGATCGTGCGTGGCCATGGTCCGGGACAACTACCCGCGGATCGGAGCCCGGGCCGCCGCCGACGGCCGGGGCGGCGAACTCGACTCCATGGCCGCCTCGTTGACGCCCCGGGTGTACGAGCTGACGGAGTTCCTCACCGATGTGCTCGGCGTCGAGGACGTCGGCGCGCACTTCCCGCACACCGTCACCTACCACCCCTCCTGCCACGGCCTGCGGGTGCTCGGCCTCGGCGAACGGCCGCTGCGGCTGCTGCGCGCCGTCCGGGGACTGGAACTGGTCGAACTGCCCGGCGCCGAGGAGTGCTGCGGCTTCGGCGGCACCTTCGCCGTCAAGAACGCGGCCGTCTCGGCGGCCATGGCCGAGGACAAGATCGCCCACGCGCTCGGCACCGGCGCCCAAGTCCTGTGCGGCGCCGACAACTCCTGCCTGCTGCACCTCGGCGGCACGCTGCGCCGCCGGGGCGCGGCACTGCGCCCGCTGCACCTGGCGGAGATCCTCGCCAGCACCGAGGAACACCCGTGGAGGCCCGCATGACCGGCACCTTCCTCGGCATGCCCGCCTTCCCGCAGGCGACCTCTGCGCAGGCGACCTTCCCGCAGGCCGCGGCGGAGGCCGTGCAGGACGAGCGGCTGCGCGCCAACCTGCGGCACGCCACCCACACCATCCGGGACAAGCGGGCCCGCGCCGTCGCCGAACTCGACGACTGGGCCGAACTGCGCGCCGCCGGCAAGGCGATCAAGGACCACACGCTGCGCCATCTCGACCGCTACCTCGTCCAGTTGGAGGAGGCCGTCACCGCGGCCGGCGGCATCGTGCACTGGGCGGCCGACGCCGAGGAGGCCAACCGGATCGTCGCCGACCTGGTCCGTGCCACCGGCGAAACGGAGGTCGTCAAGGTCAAGTCGATGGCCACCCAGGAGATCGGACTCAACGAGGCGCTCGCCGCCGAGGGGATCACCGCCTACGAGACCGATCTCGCCGAGCTCATCGTGCAGTTGGGCGACGACCGGCCCTCGCACATCCTGGTGCCCGCGATCCACCGCAACCGCGCCGAGATCCGGGAGATCTTCGCCGAGCGGATGGCCGCCTGGGGCCGCCCCGCGCCCGAGGGCCTGACCGACTCCCCCGCCGAACTCGCCGAAGCGGCCCGGCTGCACCTGCGGGAGAAGTTCCTGCGCGCCCGGGTCGCGGTCTCCGGCGCCAACTTCATGGTCGCCGAGACCGGCACCCTGGTGGTCGTCGAGTCCGAGGGCAACGGCCGGATGTGCCTCACCCTGCCGCGCACACTGATCTCCGTCGTCGGGATCGAGAAGGTCGTGCCGACCTGGCAGGACCTGGAGGTCTTCCTGCAACTGCTCCCCCGCTCCTCCACCGCCGAGCGGATGAACCCGTACACCTCGCTGTGGACCGGCACCACGGAAGGCGACGGCCCGTCCGCCTTCCACCTCGTGCTGCTCGACAACGGGCGCACCGCCGCGCTCGCCGACCAGGTCGGCCGCCAGGCGCTGCGCTGCATCCGCTGCTCGGCCTGCCTCAACGTCTGCCCGGTGTACGAGCGGGCCGGCGGCCACGCCTACGGCTCGGTCTACCCCGGCCCGATCGGCGCCATCCTGACACCCCAACTGCGCGGCACCACCAACCCCTTGGACGCCTCGCTGCCGTACGCCTCCTCGCTCTGCGGGGCCTGCTACCAGGTCTGCCCGGTGGCGATCGACATCCCCGAGGTGCTGGTGCACCTGCGCGAGCGGGTCGCCGAGCAGGGCGGACACCCGCTGGAGCGGGCCGCGATCGCGGCCGCCGGGTACGTGCTCGACCACCCGGCGGCGCTCGCGGCCGCCGAGCGGCTCGCCGGGCGCACCCGCGCGCTGCACCCGCGCCGACTGCCCGGCCCGGGCCGGGCCTGGACCGACACCCGGGACCTCCCGGAGGTGCCCACCGAACCGTTCCGCGACTGGTGGCGAAGGAACCGCTCATGACCGCACGGGAGTTCATCCTCGCCCGGATCCGCGCCGCACTCGCCGACCCCGACCCTGACCCTGGCCCTGACCCTGGCCCGGACCGGGGCCCCGATCGGGACCGGGCAGCGGAGGAGCCGGTCGCCCGGGACTACCTGCGTACGCACAGTCCGGACGATCCGGCGGCCCTGCTCGACCTGCTGCACCACAACCTGGCCGACTACCGGGCCCGGGTGCACCGCTGCACCGAGGCCGAACTGCCCGCCGTCCTGGCCCGGTTGCTGGCCGAACGCGGCAGCCGCACGGTCGCCGTGCCGCCCGGCCTGCCGCCCGCCTGGCTCAGTGCCACCGCCGTCACGGCCGTCCCCGACGACGGCACGCTCACCGCCGCCCGGCTCGACGCCGTGGACAGCGTCGTCACCGGCTGCGCGCTCGCGATCGCCGAGACCGGGACGATCGTGCTGGACGCCGGGCCGGGCCAGGGGCGGCGGCTGCTCACCCTCGTCCCGGACCACCACGTGTGCGTCGTCCGGGCACCCGGGCAGGTCGTCGCCTCCGTGCCGCTCGCACTGCCCCGGCTCGACCCGGCCCGCCCGCAGACCTGGATCTCCGGGCCGTCCGCGACCAGCGACATCGAGCTCGACCGGGTCGAGGGCGTGCACGGCCCGCGCACCCTGGAGGTGCTGCTGGTCGAGGGCTGACCGGACCGCCGCGGCTCAGCTCATCGTCACGACGCTGTACCTGTCGTCCTGCGAGCTGTCCCAGGCGACCTGCACCCGGCAGTCGACCGGCCGCCCGGAAGCGGCCAGCCCCTGCCCCGCGATGGCCGCCGTCGGGTCGGCCAGCGTGCTGAACAGGCCGCCCGCCGGCGGGGCGCCGCCCGGTGCGAATCCCAGGTCCGCGGGCGCGACGGCCGTGGGGTAGAACACCGCCCGGCCCGTGATCGTGTACGTCCCCCGGGTGGTGTCCTTGCGCTTGCGGCCGGGGATGACCGAGCACAGCGAGAAGGTGTCCTCGGCGCCGTCCGAGACGTTGCCCGCCGCGTCCACCGTCCACAGCTCCCAGTAACGGGCGACCGTGGCGTGGGCGCTCGACCCCTTCGCGGTGATGTACGAGTCGATCCGGCTGCCCGACATCGCGTTCCAGTTTGTGCCGTCCCACTCCTCCACGGCGAAGACGCGGTTGATCTCCTGGATGATGACGCCCTGCTGGGGCGCGGCGACGCTCAACTGCCGCCTGCGCTCGAAGTAGCCGCACTCGCCTTCCAGGTCGTCGGCCGTCAGGTGGGTGAGCGCGATCTGCGTCGCCGGCCCGGCCCCGGGTGTGGGGGCCCGCTGGACCGGCACCCCCGCGCCGCCGGAGGCCTCCTGGCCGTGCCGCTGCTGCTCGACCAGCCGGGCCACCGCGGCGTTGCCGAGGGTGCGTTGCAGGGGCAGGGCCGTCGAAGAGGACAGCGGGCCGGCGGCCGCGGCCTCCCGGGCGCCCTCGGCCGGGAGGTCCGCGCTCCGGCGCTCGGGCGCCGCCCTGCGCCGCCGCGCCGCCTCGTCCTCGGATGTGGACGCCTGATCGCGCATGTGGCCCTCCCGTCGGCACGGCACCGCCCCGGATGCCCTGACCAAGCTCTACCGGACGGCGGGACGGCCGGGAAGGTCCGCGAGGGCAGCGCGAAGGGCAGTGTGGAGGGCAGCGCCGACGGCAGGGCCGGGCTCAGGCCGGCCGCAGCTCCAGCGTGCAGCACTTGGCTCCGCCGCCGCCCTTCAACAGCTCCGAGACGTCCACCGGGACCGGCTGGTAGCCGTGCTCGACGAGCCGCCCGGCCAGGTGCTTCGCCGCCTCGGGCAGCAGCACCCGGCGCCCGTCCGAGACCGCGTTGAGGCCGAACACCTCGGCGTCGGCCCGGTCGGCGAGGAGCGCGTCCGGGTACAGGGTGCGCAGCACGGCCCGGCTGTCGGCGTCGAAGGCCTCCGGGTAGTACATGACGTGGTCGTCGGCGAGCACGGCCAGCGCCGTGTCCAGGTGGTAGAAGCGCGGGTCGACCAGGGTCAGGCCGACCACCGGGACGCCGAAGAACTCGCCCGCCTCGGCGTGCGCGGCCCGGGAGGTACGAAAGCCCGTCCCGGCGAGCACCCGGCCGCCGGCCACCAGGTGGTCGCCCTCGCCCTCGTTGACGTGCCCGGCGCGCTGCACCTCGCGGTAGCCGTGCGAGCGGAACCAGGCCTGGTAGGCCTCGGACTCGGCGGCGCGCTCCGGGTAGCGGAAGGTCGCGACCAGCGCCCGGCTGTCCAGCACGGTCGCGCCGTTGGCGGCGTAGACCATGTCGGGCAGGCCGGGCACCGGGTCGATCAGCTCGACGGTGTGGCCGAGGCGGCGGTACAGCCAGTACAGCCGCTCCCACTGGCGGACGGCGAGCGCGGTGTCGGTGGGCTGCGCCGGGTCCATCCACGGGTTGATCGCGTAGTCGACGGTGAAGTACGTCGGCCGGCACATCAGGTAGCGCCGCGGCCTGGCGGTGCGCTCCGGGGTCTGCGTGGGCATTCCTCAACCGTCCTCGGGTGCAGGGGAGTTCGGGGATTCCGTTCCCCAGGCCGCTGCCCCGGCAGGGCTGTTCGCACACCCGCGCGGGCGCCCCCGGCGGGCGCAGGCCCCCGCGCACCCGGCGCGGGCTCCGGCGCACGCGCGGCCGAGCGCCATGGGGGCGGACCGCGTCGAGCACCGTCGGGGCGGACCGCGTCGAGCGTCACCGGCAGGCCGCGCCGAACGTCACGAGCGGGCCGTCACCAGCAGACCGTCACCAGCGGACCGCGCCGAAGTCCACCGGCGCGGGCCGCAGACCCCGACAGCGGTCAGCGAGCGCCCGCAGCCGGGCCGCCGCCTCCTCGGCGGGCATCCGGTGCCGCTGGCCGTGGCCGGGCAGCAGCCACTCGAAGCGCAGCGCGTCCAGGCTGCGGTCCAGCGAGGCGGAGAGCTCCTCGATCGAGTACCAGGTGACGGTGTCGTACACCTCCAGGTCACCGGTGGTGCGGGACCAGTACAGGGTGTCGCCGGTGAAGCAGTACCGCTCGTCGACCAGGTACAGCACGCTGCCGCGGGTGTGGCCCGGGAAGGGGTGGGCGGTGACGCCGGGGGCGACCTCCACCGGTTCGACGCCGTGCAGCACCCGGTCGGCGTCGGGCGCGGCGTCCAGGTCGCCCTCGTGGATCCAGAGCCGGGCGCCGAGCCGGTCGGCGTACGCCCGACCGTGCGCCGCGTGGTCGCGGTGCGTCAGCAGGATGTCGGTGACCGGGCCGAGGGCCTCGTACCGGGCCGCGAGCGGCTCGGCGTAGCGGGGCGTGTCGACCATCAGCCAGCCCGTGGGTCGGCGGCAGAGGTAGGAGTTGGCCCCGGCGTTGTGGCGGGAGTTGTGGCCGAGCAGCAGCAGGCCGTCGTCGAGGGCCAGCGGGAAGGGGTCGGTGGCCGGGTCGAGCGGGCCGGTGCCCGGCCGGATGGAGCGGGTGGGGCAGGCGTGGGCGGCGGCGAGCAGCTGGCCGTGCTCGGCCTCGTCGCGCGGCTGGCGGACCAGCTCGGAGCGGCCGGCGCGCTCACGGATCAGTCCTGGCGCGAGCTGCCGGGCCACGTCGCAGTTGGTGCAGCGGTCGTCGACGGACCACTGCCCGGGCAGGCCGGAGGTCGGATTCAGAGCCATGGATGTCTTCCCCCTGGAAGGACGGCGGCCGGGCCGGCCGCGCCCTTCGAGCATCGGCCGGGCGGGCCCAAAAGCGGAAGGGGGGCGGGATCTTGTGGTTTCCGGGGGCCGCCGCTCTGCACTCCGGCTGTATTCCGGGTGGGGCACGTGGCCCATCTCACGTACCGCCGGGGTCACCTACGGTGGCGTAGGTCACTTGAATGGGTGAACTATCTCCTTCATGCCGAACCTCCAGGAGACCCTTGACCTCAGTTCGTATGCCGCCCTCGGCGACAGCTTCACCGAGGGCCTGAACGACCCCGGTGCCGACGGCGCCTTCGCCGGCTGGGCCGACCGCCTGGCCGGGCTGCTCGCCGACGGAAGGCCGCCGGGCGGGTTCCGCTACGCCAACCTGGCGGTGCGCGGCCGACTGCTGGACCAGATCATGGCCGAGCAGGTGCCGCAGGTCCGCCGGCTCCAGCCCGACCTGGCCACCTTCTGCGCCGGCGGCAACGACATCCTGCGGCCCGGCAGCGACCCGGACGAGGTCGCCGAGCGCTTCGAGGCGGCCATCGTCCAACTCACCGCCTCCGCCGGGACGGTGCTGATCTGCACCGGCTTCGACACCCGGGACGTGCCGCTGTTCAAGCACCTGCGCGGCAAGATCGCCACGTACAACGGGCACATGCGGGCGGTCGCCGACCGCAACGGCTGCAAGGTGGCCGACCTGTGGTCGCTGCGCGCCGTCCAGGACCGCCGGGCCTGGAGCGAGGACCGGCTGCACCTCTCCCCCGAAGGCCACCAGCGGGTCGCCCTGCTGGCCGCCCGTTCCCTGGGGCTGCGCACCGAGCAGGACCCGGAGGCGCCCTGGCCGACCACCCCGGAGCTGTCCGCCGCCGACCAGCGGCGCGAGAACCTCCAGTGGGCCCGCGAGTACCTGCTGCCCTGGGTCGGCCGACGGCTGCGCGGGGAGTCCTCGGGGGACCACGTCGAGGCCAAGCGGCCTGATCTGCTTCCGCTCTGACGTCGCGTCAGGCGGCACCGGGCGCTGCGGTCCTCCTCGCAGCCCTTGCGGCCCTTGCGGTCCACGCGGCCTTCGCGGTCCGCAGCACCCGGTGCACCAGCGCGGCGAACGCGGCGCCGACCAGGTACCAGAACAGGTCCGGCGGGTTGAACGTCGAGCCCAGCACCAGCCGGACCAGCCCGCTGCGCCGCCCCAACTCGTCGGGCACACCAGTGATCTGGAACAGCTCCACCGCCCAGCTCAGTCCCGCCGCCACCACCACCGCCCGCCCCGGTCGAACACGGGGCGCGACCAGCACCACCAGCGCGTACACCAGCACCGCGTAGAGCGCGTCCCCGGCGTACTTGGCGACGTCCCCGCCCAGCCCGGCCCGCACGCCCAGCCCGGCCGCCACCGTCGCCCCGGCCGCCAGCAGCGGCACCGCCCGTACCCGCAGGCGCCCCCAGAGATCATCCACCCGCCCCACCCTACGACCCGCCCGCCGGCCACCGGCGTCCGGTGCCGGGGCTGGTCCGGACGGGCGACTTCGCGCATCCGTGACGCCCGGGCGTCGTTGGCCGCTGCGTGACCGCACACCGAAGCCTGCTCCGCATGGCCGCCGCCGCCCTGTTCCTGACGGCCGCCGCCGCTCCCTCCGCCGCCCCGGCCGGCGCCGCCGTCCCCGCGGCCCACCCCGCGCCGCGGATCGTCCGCGGCATCCTCGAACCCCCGCTGCCCGTCGACCAGTTCCCGCCTCAGGTCGAGGAGGCGTGCCAGATCTGGCACGACCTGCACTGGCCGACCGCGAACGCCCCTCGGGACTACCCGGTGGCCGACTCCCCCTTCGTGATC
The DNA here is from genome assembly GCF_042720685.1 of Kitasatospora sp. NPDC058492. NCBI lineage: Bacteria > Bacillati > Actinomycetota > Actinomycetes > Kitasatosporales > Streptomycetaceae > Kitasatospora > Kitasatospora sp. NPDC058492. The sequence continues at coordinate 219,863 of NZ_JBHXMU010000002.1, read as the reverse complement.
CGCGGCAGCAACGTCTACGGCAACCGCAGCGGCGACCTCCCCCAGGACGGCCACTACCGCGAGTACGACGTCAACCCGCGCTCGCCCGGCCAGCACCGCGACGCCGAACGCCTGGTGCGCGACCCCGCCACCCAGCACGTCTGGTACAGCGACGACCACTACGCCAACTTCCGCGAGATCGGCTCGGGATGCTCCTGATCCGACCCCACGGACACCACCCGCAGGCCGGGCCCGGGCACGTCACTCGCGTGACCACTCGGTCTCGGCCTCGGGCTCGCCGACGGCGTCGGACCCGCCCCAGACCCGGACCCTGACCGCCCGGGGCCCCGGGGCCGGTCGGGACAGCGTGCGCACGAACACCTCGCGGACGTGGTTGGCGGCCTGCTGGGGCGGCCCGTCGTACTCCAGGGGGTTCGGCATGGGCTCGCCGCCCTGCCGGGCCCAGTGGCCGTCGTCGTCCTGGGTCTCCAGGACCCATCGGTAGTGCCGCATCCTGACCTCCTCCGGCCCGGGGCCGCTCCTCGGTGCTGTCCGGTCTGTGCAGTCCGGTCAGTGCAGTTCGGTCGTGGGCTCGGAACCGATGCCGGTGTCCAGGAGGATCTGCCGCGCCGAGTCGGTGCCGCCGGCCCGGACCGCGCGGGCCATCGAGGCCAGGGCCGCTTCCCGGCCCGCCTGCGGCGGAACCACGAGCAGACTGAAGTGATCGCGGTCGCCCCGCGTGACGATCACCGTGTCGTCGCCGACCGGATACCGGTCGATGCGCACCGACCGGCCGTCGACGACGATCCGGGCCGGCACCTCGTCCCAGGCGTCCGCGTCCAGGCCCACGCTCACCACGGGGCCGAGGTGTTCGGTCAACGCGCCGACCAGGCCGGGCAGTTCGGCGCCGATGTTCCGTGACCGCGGCCACCAGGCGCCATCGAGTGCGCCCTCGCGGGACCGCGTGGTCTCCAGGCGCAGCAGGACCGTCCCCGGTTTCACCGCCTGCCGGAAGCGGTCCGGCAGAAGCCCTGAGTGCGGGGCACCGGCATCGTCCGACATGGCTCGCCGCCTCTCCGCGGGCGCGGATCGGGCCCGCTGAACGGGGCCGACTCTTCGGTTCCGGCAACTGGGCCGCCCCGCCCTCCCACGGTACTCCGACCGCACCGGGGCCGAACGGGCGCCGGCGGACGCCTGCACGGGAGGGACGGCCCTGCTCGACGACCCGGCGTCGGCCCCGCGCCACCGGGAGCCGCGATGCGTAACACTGTGTGTCGTGTCGAATACGAAGAATGACGGCGGTGGCGCCGGGGCGAGCGGCGCACCCAGTCCCGACGCCACGCTGCCGGTCCTCGACCGGCAACAGGTCGGGGTACTGCGCCGGGTGGGCCGGGAATGGGGCCGGGCGGCCGGGGATCCGCAGGCGTGGCGCCGGGCGCTGCCGGTGGACCCGGAGCTCGGCCGCTTTCCGGCCTCCTCCGAGATCCGGCCGGTGCGCTTCGGCCGCTTCGTGCGGGTGGCCACGGTCGGCGGGCAGCCGCCGGTCGAGGCGGGCGGCAAGGACACCCCGACCTCCCGACTCGGCCGGGCGGGCGCCGGGGTCAGGCACGTGCTGCTCGGGGCCCCGCTGCGCAGTACCGCGATCGCGCACGAGCGGATGCGCAAGCTGGTGGCGCTGCCGGTGCTCTCCGCCGACGCGCTCTCGTCCGTCGCCTACGGGCCCGAGGCGATGCTGGCCGTCCTGGTCCTGGCGGGCACCGCCGGCCTGCGCTACTCGGTCCCCATCGCCGCGACGATCGCGTTCCTGATGCTGGCGGTCGGGGTGTCCTACCGTCAGACGATCCGCGCCTACCCGCACGGCGGCGGCTCGTACATCGTCGCCACCGCGAACCTCGGCCGCCTCCCCGGGCTGGCGGCGGCCGCCGGTCTGCTGACGGACTACATCCTCACGGTCGCGGTCTCGATCGCCTCCGGCATGGAGGCCGTCACCTCGGCGGTCCCCTCGCTGCGGGGCGACGTCGTGCCGATCGGCCTCGCCGTGATCGGCGTGCTGCTCGCCGGGAACCTGCGCGGCGTACGGCAGGCGGGCGTCCTGTTCGCCGCACCGACCTACGCCTTCGTCCTCGCCGTCCTCGCCCTCATCGCCTTCGGCCTGTACGACGCGGCCGGCCACGGCTTCCAACCCACCGCCACTCCGCAGTCGACCGCGACCGAGGGGGTCGGCGTACTCCTGGTCCTGCGCGCCTTCGCCTCCGGCTCGACGGCGATGACCGGCATCGAGGCGATCTCCAACGCCGTCCCGGCCTTCCAGCCCACCGAGTGGCGCAACGCCCGTACCACCCTGACCTGGATGGTCGGCCTGCTGATCGTGCTCTTCGCCGGCACGGTCGCGCTGGTCCACCTCGACGGCGTCGTCCCCGACGCCCAGGAGACGGTGCTGTCGCAACTCGCCCACCGCGCCTTCGGCCCGGGCTTCGGCTACGTCTTCACCCAGGCCGCCACGGCCGCGATCCTGCTCCTGGCGGCCAACACCGCCTACAACGACTTCCCCCGCGTCCTCTACCTCCTGGCACGCGACAACCAGGCGCCGCGGATCTTCCTACGGCTGGGCGACCGGCTGGCCTTCAGCAACGGCATCGTCGTGCTCTCGGTCGCCGCGGCCGCGATCTACGCGGCGTTCGACGGCATGACGGCGCCGCTGATCCCGCTGTACGCGGTCGGCGTGTTCCTCGCCTTCACGCTGTCGCAGACCGGGATGGTCGTGCACTGGTGGCGCCTGCGCGACCGCCACTGGCGCAAGAGTCTGATCTTCAACGCCGTCGGCGCGCTGCTCTCGGCGGTCGTGCTCGTCACCGCCGCGATCACCAAGTTCACCTCGGGCGCGTGGTTCGCCGCGCTCGTGGTGGGCCTGTTCATCCTGGTGGCCACCAGGATCCGGCACCACTACGAGCAGGTCGCCGCGGCGCTCGCCCTGCACCCGCACGCCGTCGAGGTCCCCGGCCGGGCCCTCACCCGGCCGCGCCCACGGGACGGCGCGCCCGCACCCTCCGCGGAGGCGAAAGCGGAGGGTGAGCGCGAGGCGGAGAGCGAGGCCGAGAGCGAGGCCGAGAGCGAGGAGACTCCCGAGGAGATCCACCCCCTGCTGATCGTGCCGATCGCCGCACTGGACCTGGCCGGCATGCGCGCCCTCGCCTACGCCGCCTCGCTCCGCCAGCCCGTCCTCGCCCTGCACATCAGCGCCAGCGAGGAGGAGGCCCGGCGCTTCCGCGCGTACTGGAACCTGTGGGGCGACCACCTGCCCCTGAAGATCCTCCTCTCCCCCTACCGCACGATCGTCGCGCCCCTGGTCAACTACATCGAGTCCCTGCACGACCAGCGCCCGGACCTCACCCTGACCGTCGTCCTCCCGGAGATCGTCGTACGGCACCGGCGCCACCGCCTCCTGCACAACCGGCTCGCCCCCCGCCTGCGCAGGGCGCTCCGCCCGCTGCCGAAGATCGTCGTCACCACCGTCCCCTTCCACGTCTGAGGCCTGTCCGGGTGTCCGCACCCGGACCGCTACGCGCCGGCGGGCCAGGAGGCGGCGCGGCTTCGGGCGACGTCCGCCCGCCGGCCGACCTCGCCCTCGCCGGTGGCGGGCACGAGCGCCGAGGGCAGGACGTCGGTACCGGGTTCCGGTCCGGTCGCGCCGCGGCCCGGCTCCGGGGCGAGCAGTTCGCTCGCGGTCCGGCTGTCGGCGGGGTCGGCCGCCCGCGACATCAGCCGCTCGGCGGTGACGGCGTCCGTCTCCGGTGGTACGACCAGCAGGTTCAGCCGCAACGGAGCGTACGAGCAGACCACGATCAGGTGCTCGTCCTGCTCGATGGTGAACCAGCCCACGTGGACGGTGTGCCCGGCGACCGGGGCCCGGTGCGGGACGGTCGGCCACTGCGCGGGGTTCACGGTGACCCGGGTGACCCGCCCCCACGGACCGTCCAATGCGGCGGCGAGGGAGGGGAGTTCGAGGAGAAGGTCACGCGAGCGGGGCCACCAGGCGCCGTCCAGCCGACCGGGCCGGGTGCCCTCGGGTACCCGGGAGAGCCGTGCTGCGGGTTCCGGGGCGGTGGGCGTCATCGCGCGATCGAGGGTCGTGGTCATGATCGAAGACCTGTCCCCGGACCCGGCCTCGGGCCGGATCCGGCATCGCCGTTCGCCGGAGACGACGCCAGTTGTCTTGCCCGGCATGCGAGGTGCCTTCGGTGATGTCCAGGCTACTCTCCGCCAGGCCCGGACCTCGTATGGTCTGCCAGGATGGGCGTCCTCGACCCCGGGCGCGGCGAAAGGGCGGCACAGCGGTGGAACTCGACCCGAAGAGGCTGCTGATCCTGCGCCGGATCGCCGACGCCGGCAGCGTGGCGGGCGCCTCGCGTGCGCTGGGCCACACCCCCTCCGCGGTGTCCCAGCAACTGGGCCGGCTGGAACGCGAGGTCGGCGTCCCCCTGGTGGACCGCACCGGCGGACGGGCCGAACTGACCGCCGCCGGCCGCCTGTTGGCGGGCTACGGCGACCGGATCGGCCAGGCGCTCCAGGACGCCGCCCGCGACCTGCGCGCACTCGGCGCCGCCGCCACCGGCCCGGTCGCCATCGGCGTGCCGCCGCCCGCCATCACGTTCTTCGCCACCACCGCCGTCCACCTGCTCGCCCGCACCCACCCCGACCTGGCCCCCCGCCTGGTGGAGACCGGACGGCAGGAGGGCCTGCGCGCGCTGCGCCTGGGCGAACTGGACGTCCTGGTCATCGAGGACGACCGGCAGGAGCCCACCCCGCTGCCGCCCGGCGTCGAGGCGAGCGTCATGTTCGAGGACGCCTACCGCCTGGTCGTCCCCTCCGACTGGACCCCGCCCACCGACCCCGCCCAGCTGTCCGGCCGCCCCTGGATCGCCGCCCCGGCCGGCTCACCCCGGCAGCTGGCCTTCCGACGCCTGGCCGCCCGGCACGACATCGTGCCCCTGGTCGAGCACACCGCCCGCTACCGCTTCGCCGTCTACACCATGCTCGCCGCCCGTCTGGGCGCGGCGATCCTGCCCGCGAACGCCGCCGCCCTGATCGGCCCGGCCGCCGGCACCGTCACCACGCTGCCGGTGCCGGGCGCCTACCTGGTGCGCCTGCTGCGCCGCACCGGACCGTGGGGGGCGCCGCCGGCGGTGCGGGCGGCGGCCGAGGCGCTGCAGAGCGCACTGCTGGCGGCGAGCGAGCGGCTGGCGGCCCAGGGCCTGACCGAGAGTGAGCCGCGCGTGAACGGCCACCTGGTCGACCCCAGCGAGCCGAGCGCACCCGCCGGCCCGCACGCCGGGACACCGTAAGCACTGCTGAACGCCGGGGGTGAGCGCCGCTTGCTGGTGCCCGGCCCGGCCCTCTGCCAGCGTGGCCGGGTGACCACCATCGCGGACGAGCGACCCCCCGCCCCTCCTCCTACCCCCTCCGGCGGGCTGCGCCGCCGGGCGCGCGCCGCCACGCGCCTGCTCCAACGGGCGGCCTGGGCCACCACGCTGGTCGGCGCGGTGACGACGGCCTGCACGTCGTGGGGATCCACGCCCTGGTACGCCGGCTGGATCGGCGCGGCCGGTGCGGCGGCACTCGCGGCGCTGGCCTCGCCGGTGCGGCTAGCCCTGGGCGAGAGCCCGCGCTCCGGCTCCGCCTCCGCCCTGTTCCACGCCGCCATGCTCGCCCTGATGGTCTGCGCCTTCGCCGGCTGCTTCGCCTTCTCCCTCAGCGGCTGGTTCCACGAGCACGACCGCGACCTGCACGCCACGCTGCGGGTGTCCGCCACCGTCACCGGCTGCCACAGCAGCGGTGACACCAGCACCGAGTGCACCTTCCTCTGGACGGCGGACGGGCACGAGTACCGCGCCGCCGAGGGCACGGACGTGCAGTGGCCCGACGGGCACCGGGTCGACGTACGGATCGATCCCGCCCACCCGCAACGGGATCCCGTCACCGACGGCGGCTACTGGCCACTGTGGATCGCGGTCGTCGTGGGCGGGCTCGGCATCCCGTTCAGCCTGTGCGTCTGGTGGGTCCTGGAGGAGGCCGCGAACTACTGACGCCGCGCCGAGGCGGGCCCGGCGGGTACGGGTGTCAACCAAAGGACCATCCCGATCTCCGCCTCCGAGCCGACCGGAACGCCCTCTTCCGCCTCCTAGGGTCGAAGACGAACCAGTCGAAAGCCCCGTCAGGAGTTCCCGTGTCCGTGAAGCCCGCCGACGTTCCCATCCGGGTCGCCGCTCTCACCTCGCTCGCCCTCTCGGGTGTCCTCGTCCTGATCGGTTGCGAACCCGGCGTCGAGAACCGCGACGGCGCGACGACGGGCGCCACCAGGCCGGCAGCGGGCCCGACCACGGATCCGGCGGCCCCGGCCGATCCGGTCCGAGGCGCAGACCTGCTCGGCGGCCACGACTGGTCGCACTTCGCCGGGGCCACCGCCGGGGCCGACGGGGTTCGCATCCGGCCGCTCGGCCGGATGATCGTCAAACAGGACGGCACCGGCGGACAGCCCAACCCGCCGGTCAACCTGCACGGCCCGCACCTGGAGGTGGGCGGCGACTTCGAACTCACCGCGGAACTGCGCGGCACCGCGCACGCCGCCGCCTACCTCCAGCTGTACGGCGAGCTGCCGGTCGTCTACGACGAGTGGCGCCAAGAGCGGCGCAGCGTCCGACTCGGCGTGGTCGACGGCCGGCTGGAGGTGGCCGTGTTCGACGGCGCCAAGGCCGCTCCGGCCGTGACCCGGACGTTCGGCTCCGGACTGCCGGACGACTTCACGCTCGTCCTGGCCCGGCACGGCGACGTCCTGTCCTTCCGCGCCGGTGACACGGCACTCGGCGAGCTGCCCGCCTCCGGCGCGTTCGCCTCCTCGCAGGTCTGGTTCGGCGCGGACGCGGCGCTCGGCGGCCAGGGCTGGCGGCTCGCCGCCCTCCGGGCGCGCCCGCTGGACGGCGGAGAGGTCACCGTCGTGGACACCGCCCGGCCCACGGACCGGCGCGCCGCCGCCCCCGACTCCCTGCGCGCCCTCGCCGCCGCCCGCCCCCGCCCGCTCGGCGTCGGCACGGCCGTCGCCTCGGCGCCGCTGGCCGCCGACCCCGCCTACCGGGAGCTGGTGGCCGGGCAGTTCTCCGTGCTGACTCCCGAGAACGACCTGAAGCCGCAGTTCGTCCAGCCGCAGCCCGGCGTCTTCGACTTCACCGGGGGCGACAGCCTGGTGGAGTTCGCCGACGCCAACGGCATGCGGGTGCACGCCCACACCCTGGTCTTCGGCGAGGCGCTCCCGCGCTGGATGCGGGAGACTCCCACCGAACGGCGCGAGGAGGTGATGACGAGCCATGTCACCGGTGTCGCCGGGCACTTCAAGGGCCGGGTGGCCGAGTGGGACGTGGTCAACGAGCCGATGTCCGTCCAGGACGAGGACTACGGCCCGGGCCGGAGCGGCCTGCGCCGGCACGTGTGGCAGCAGGCGATGGGCGAGCAGTACATCGACAAGGCGTTCCGGGCCGCTCGCACCGCCGACCCCGACGCCAAGCTGTACGTCAACGAGTTCGGCCTGGAGAGCGACGGCCCCCGCTGGGACGCCTTCCTCGCCCTGGTCAAGCGGCTCAAGCAGCGCGGCGTCCCGCTGGACGGGGTCGGCTTCCAGGCGCACGTCCACGAGACCGACGACCACGTCGATCCCGCCGTGCTGGCCGGCCACTTCCGGGCACTCGCCGAACTCGGGCTGTCCGTAAGGATCTCCGAGATCGACGTGCACGGTGAGGACCGCGAGGCGCAGGCCGGGCAGTTCGCCCTGGTCGCCAAGGTCTGCGCACAGACCCCCTCGTGCACCTCGTACGGCACCTGGGGCGTGACCGACCGGTACGGTTCGACCGCCGCTCACGACAGCTACCCGATCGCCCCGGGGGACGAGCTGATGTGGGACACCGGGCTGAAGCCGAAGCCCGCCGTCGCTGCGGTCCGGGGCGCACTCACGGCCGCCGGGTGATCATCTCCGCGTCACCGGGGTGTGGAAGCATGCCCCCATGCCTCGTCCGACCAGCCGGGAAACCGCTCAGCCGTCCGAATCGAACCCCGCAGCGATGCTGCTGAGCCTCTCCGTCCGCATGCCCCGACCGGTCACCGACCTCGCACCCGCCGCGCTCGCGCTCCTGGTGCTCGTCCCGCTCGCCGCCGACGACCCCGACGTCGGCCCGACCGCCTCGCCGACGGTCAACGCGGCGCTGCTGGCGACCGGGGCCCTCGCCCTCGCCGTCCGGCGGCGGTACCCGGCAGCGGTCGCGGCGATCGCCCTGCTCGGCGGCCAGCTCCCGCTCGCCGTCGCCCTCTACGGGCTGGCCGCCCGCCGGGGCGCCACCCGGGTGCCGGCCGTGTTCGCGGTGCTCGCCGGGGCCCGGCTGGCGTACCCGTTCGACCCGGGGGACCTCACCGAGCTCTCGGCCCTCGCCACGGTGATCGAGGACCCGCTGGTCTTCGGCGCCGTCCCGCTCGCGCTCGGCCTCACCGCCCACCAGCGCGCCCGCGCCGTCGCCGCGCTCGCCGAACGCAACCGGCTGCTGGAGGCGGCCCGCCGGTACGCCGAGGAGCGCGCCGCCGCCGCCGAACGTGCCCGGCTCGCCCGGGAGATGCACGACGTCGTCTCCAACCGCGTCTCCCTCATCACCCTGCACGCCGGCGCCTGCCAGGTCGCGGCCGCCGACGACCCGACGGCCGTCCGGGAGACCCTCGGCCTGATCCGCGCCCTCGGCCTCCAGGCCCTCACCGAACTGCGCGGCCTGCTCGGCGTCCTCACCCCGGCCTCCGACCAGGGCCCCTCACTGCACGGACTGCCCGCCCTGGTCGAGGAGTCCCGCCAGGCCGGACTCGCCGTCGACCTCACCCTCACCGGCCCCGCCGAAGGACTGCCCGCCCCCGGACCGGCCGTGCAGTACGCCACCTACCGGATCGTCCAGGAAGCCCTGACCAACGCCCACAAGCACGCCCCGGCCGCCGAGGTCGCCGTCACCGTCGAGGTCCACCCGGACGGGCTGCGCCTGGACATCGTCAGCTCCCCCGCCACGGCGGCCGACCCGGACGGGCCCCGGCTGCCCTCCGGCGGCCACGGCCTGGACGGCATGCGCACCCGCGCCGACGACCTCGGCGGCACCCTGCACGCCGGCCCCACCACCGAGGGCGGCTTCGCCGTCCGGGCCCGCCTACCGCTGACCGCCGCGAAGACGACCGCCGAGGCCGCCGCGTGATCACCGTCCTGCTCGCCGACGACGAGACCATGGTCCGCACCGGGCTGAAACTGCTGCTGCGGGCCGAGGCCGACATCACCGTCGTCGCGGAGGCCGCCGACGGCGACCAGGCGCTGGCCGCCGTCGCCGACCACCGGCCCGACGTGCTGCTGCTCGACCTGCACATGCCCCGGCGCAACGGCCCGGCCGTGCTCCACGCGCTGGCGGACGCCGACTGCGCAACGAAGGTCCTGATCCTCACCACCTTCGACAGTGACGAGCACCTGTTCCCGGCCCTCCACGCCGGGGCGAGCGGGTACCTGCTCAAATCCGCGCCGCCGGACGAACTCCTGCGGGGCATCCGGGCCTGCGCGGCCGGCGAGACGGTGCTCTCCTCCCGGGTCGCCGGACGGGTGGTGGCCCGGATGCTCCAACAGGACAGCGCCCTTGCCGGACACACCCCCGCCTCCGCCGAATCGGCGCTGGCCGGCCTCACCCACCAGGAACGGGCCGTGCTCGACCTCCTCTCCGAGGGCCTGCCCAACGCGGCCGTCGCCGAACGGCTGGCGCTGTCCGTCTCCACCGTCAAGACCTACGCGAGCCGGATCAACACCAAGCTCGGTGTGGCCAGCAGACTCCAGGCGGCCCTGCTGCTCCAACGGCTGCGCACGGGTGGGCAGGGGGCCTGAGCACCGCTCAACGCCGGGGCGGCCGCGGGGACGGCGGGCCCGCGCGGGCAGGCCGGTGGGGTACCGGGGTGCAGCATCGCGGTCATACTTGATCGGAAGTCGATCGAAAGATATGGTCCGATCAACCAGCGGCGGTTCGGAGCAGTACGGGGGACAGGCGATGACCATCTCGGCCGAGGAACGTCGGGACCTGATCCTCAAGGCCGTCGGCGAGGCGAGCGGGCCCCTGCGGCTCGCCGACCTCGCGGCGCGGCTCGCCATTCCGGCGGTGACCGTGCGGCGGGACGTCGCCGCGCTGGCCGAGGCCGGCCGGGTGGGGCGCTCGCACGGGTTCGTCGTACGGCGCACACCGGAGAAGCCGACGGACTCCGAGGGCGGGACCCGCACCCTCGGGCTGCTGGTGCCCTCCGTCGGGTCGTACTTCGACGAACTGATCAACGGCGCCCGGGCCGCCGCGACGGCGGCGGGCGCCCGACTCGTCCTCGGCATCGCCCCCTACGAGGCCCGCGACGACCGCACGCAGGCCGAACGGCTGCTGGAGTCCGGCCTCGACGGGCTGCTGCTCGCACCCAACCTCCTGCCGGGCCGGCCCGCGCAGGCCCACGACTGGCTGGACGACCTGCCGGTGCCCGCCATCCTGGTCGAACGCGGCGCGCCCGAGTACGGGGGCCCCGGCGCCGGCCTGGACTCCGTCGGCTCGGACCACCGGCAGGGCGTCCTCCTCGCGCTGCGCCACTTCGCCGACCTCGGCCACGACCGGGTCCTGCTCGCGGCCCGCGGCGACTCCTGGACGGCCCGGGAGGTCCGGGCCGGCTACCAGCACGGCACCCGACTGCTCGGACTGGCCGCCCTGCCCGTCCTGGACACCCTCGATGACGACGGCCGCCCCGCCGACTCCGACCGGCTCGCCGGGCTGATCGCCGACGCCGTGTCCGACGGCGTCCGCGCCGCCCTCATCCACAACGACCAGGACGCGATCCAGCTGCTCCCGCTGCTCCGCGCCCGCGGCCTCGCGGTACCCGACGACCTCGCGCTGATCGCCTACGACGACGTGTTCGCCGCCCTGGCGGCCCCGCCGCTGACCGCCGTCGCCCCGCCGACCCGCGCGGTCGGCGAGACCGCCGTCGGCCTCCTGCTGCGCCGCCTCACCGCCGGGCCCGACCTGCCGGTGCACCGGATCTCCCTGCTTCCGGCCCTGCGCATCCGCACCTCCTGCGGCGGCTGAACCCCCAGCCCCGGCCGGGGAGCCCGTCCAGCTGCCACCCTCGTGGCCCGGCCCGCCCATGGGGCGGGCCGGGGAGCGCTACCGCCGCAGTCCCGCCAGCCAGGCGGCGGCCGCGCCGAGCAGCGGAGCCAGCGGGGCGGCCTCGGGGTACCACGGCACCTCGTACTCCCAGCAGACCCAGGCGTCGGCCGGCAGCAGGGCAAGGCAGGCGGCGATCGGCAGGGTGCCGGCGCCGAGCGGCAGTGGCGTGCGGTCGGCGGCCGAGGCGACGTCCTTGACCTGGACGTGGCCCAGCCGGCCGGCCAGCGCCCGGTGGGTGGCCTGCGGCGGCTCCCCGCCGAGGACGGTGTGCTGGAGGTCCCACAGGGCGCCGACGGCCGGGTGGTCGACGGGGGCGAGCAGCCGGGCGAGGTCGCGGCCGGTCGGGTGCGAGTCGTGCGTCTCGACCAGGACCCGGACGCCGAGCGCGGCCGCGCGGCCGGCGGCGGCGGCCAGCCGCCGGGCGGCGCGCCCATCAGCCCGTTCGTCGGCCGCCGCCGGGCCGGGCGCGGCGCCGCCGCGCGGGAAGACCCGGACGGCCGGGCAGCCCAGGTCGGCGGCGAGTTCCAGGTGTCCGCCGAGGTCGGCGAGCAGTGGGGCGTCCGCGCCCGGGGCGGCGATGCCGAGGTAGGAGGCCAGCGCGAGCGGAACCGTCCCGGTGGACGCCAGTGCGCGCACGGCGGCGCGCCGCTCGTCGGCGGTCAGTCCGGGGTGGACCGGCTGGCCCGGGGCGCAGCGCAGTTCCAGCCCGTGCCAGCCGTGGTCGGCGGCGAGGCGCGCGGCGGCGGCGAGCGGCAGGTCGGGCAGGCCGAGGGTGGACAGGGCGAGTGGCACGGGTGCTCCTCAGGTCCGGGCGCCGGGCGGAAGCCGGCGGGCGAAGGCCGCTCCCGGCGACAGCTCCGCCTCGTGGACGGCGCCGTCGGGCCACCGCACCCACAGCCGGTAGGCCCCGTCGGGGGCGGCCGCCACGTCCGCCGTCAGGCCGTCGAGCGGCGGGAGTTCGTCCGCGGCGGCGGTGAGACGGGCTGCGGTGAGGTGAGCGGTGGTGAGGCGGACAGCGGTGAGACGGGCGGCGCACACCAGCAGGTGGGCGGCCCCGCCGGTGGCGCCGGTCAGGACCGGCAGGGCGGCGGCCGCTCCGAAGGCCGTGCCGTCCGGGACGGGGCTGGTGCGGGCGGCGGTGTAGCCGTGCAGGGTGCGCAGTTCGCTGGTCAGCAGCCGGCCGTCCAGCGTGTGGGCGGTGGCAGTGGCGGCGGCGGCAGTGCCGGTGCCGGGCCGGGCGGGCGGCAGGTGGTCTCCGGCGACGGCCCAGCCGCCCTCGCGCAGCGGGGTGCCGGGCGGGGCGCCGACGACCAGGTGGGCGCGGACCTCGTCGGCGCCGTGGGCGAGGGTCAGCGAGGTGACGGTGACGCCGGGCAGGGGGTGTCCGGCGGCCCGGGGGCGGTGGGTGGAGGCCGCCCAGCCGTCGCCGGTGGCGAGCGGGGTGATGGGGCCGCGTTCGGTGGGTTCGCCGTCGACCAGCAGGGCGAGGTGGTTGTCGGCCGGGCCGGTGTGGACGGGGCCGGTGGCGGTGGAGTGGGCGAGCCGCGCGTAGTGCGGGTCGTCGGGGTGGACGCGGTCGGCGGGCTGGTCGTCGCTGCCGTGGTTGTGGAGGCGGACCAGGCCGTCGGCGGCGGTGGACTGGACCAGCCAGCCGGGGCCGGGCAGCGCCCGGACGGTGTCGCGGCGTTCGGCGGGCGCGGGCTCCTCGCGGTCGGTCCAGGCGGGGTGGTCGGCGGGCAGCAGCAGGCCGAGGAAGCCGGAGGCCGCCCAGTAGGGCGAGGCGGGGCCGGAGTAGGGCTGGACGAGCGGAGGGTGGGGGCCGTACCAGCCGAGGGTGAGCAGGCCGTCGGGGCCGGTGGCGCCGCGGTCGAGGAAGTGGCGCAGGGCGCCGGAGGCGAGTCGGCGGGTGGTGCCGGGGGTGAGCGGGGTGTGGCCGGTGAGGGTGCCGGCCCAGAGCGGGGCGGCGGCGGCGAACCGGTAGATCAGCGAGCGGCCCTGGTGCACCGGCGCGCCGTCGCCGCCGAACAGGTGGGCGTGGTCGGCGAGGTGGGCGGCGAGCCGGGGGCCGTACTCGGCGAGCAGGGCGCGGTCGTCGGCGAGATGGGCGTGCAGCACGGGGTAGAGGTGCAGGGCCCAGCCGTTGTAGTGGTCGAAGGCGCGGGGGCGGCCGTCGGTGTACCAGCCGTCGCCGAGGTAGAAGCGGTCGATGCGTTCGAGGCCGCGCCGGACGGCGGCGCGGGCGGCGTGCTCCTCGATGCCGGCCTCGGCGAGGAAGCCGCCGACGGCGAGCGGGAAGAGCCACCAGTTGTTGTCGTTGGGCGTGCGGTGGAGGGTCCCGGCGAGCCACCGTGCGGTTCTGGTCCGGACGTCGGCGGGGAGGCGGTCCCAGAGCCAGGGGCGGGTCAGCCGCAGGGCGAACGCGATGGCGGCGGCCTCGACCATGGCCTGGCCGCGGTCGGTGACGACGGGCCAGGACGCCGGGTCGTCGTCGGTGAGGTCGCGTGCGGTGGTGGGGTGGCGGGTGCCGGCGTCGAGTCCGGCGGCGTAGCGGTCGAGCAGGCCGTGCGGGTCGGCGCCGCCGGCGCCGGCGATCCGCAGGGCGGCGAGGAGGAAGGTGCGGGCGAAGCCTTCGAGGGCGTCGGAGCGGCGGCCGGACCAGCTCGGCCGGGGGCCGGGGAGGTCGATCAGCGCGTGTCCGGGGCCGGCCCAGGGGAGGACGGCGTCGAGCAGGCCGTCGGCGGCGGCCTCCCAGTGGGCTCTGGTCCAGCCGGTGCGGGGGCTGAGGGCGTGGTCTTCCGGGGGCAGCAGCACGGCGGTGTCCTCCATGGCCCGGGGCTCGGGAGTCGCGCCCCGTGCGGGGAATCTAGAAAGCGGTTGATCGTTCGTCAAGGCTTTTGATCGCAACGGATCATTTGATCCAGATCTCTTGACTTCGATCGATCGCCCGCCCAGGATGGCGACCACTTGCCCGCCCGGTCGCGGCCACCGGCAGCCCCACTGACCCCCCGGCCGCGCCCCCCTCTCCCGGAGTCGTGCATGCCCTCACTCCCGCTCCCGCTCCCCCACCCCCGGCGCAGACTCCCCCACCCCCGGCGCAGACTCCTCCGCGCCGCCGCCGGCGGCCTGCTGTCCACCGTCCTCCTCGCCGCCTGCGCCGGCAGCGGCGGCGGGGCCCCGAAGGCCGACGACGGCAAGCCGGTCACGCTGACCTTCTGGGCCTGGTCCAAGGGCACGAAGGAGGTCGTCGCCGCCTTCAACGCCTCCCACCCCGACGTCAACGTGGTCTACGAAGAGATACCGTCCGGCACGGCTGGCGGGTACGCCAAGATCTCCAACGCGGTGAAGGCCGGCAACGCCCCCGACGTGTTCAACGTCGAGTACGCCCAACTGCCGGACTTCGTCAGCCAGGGCGCCGTCCAGGACATCTCCGGGCTCGTGCCCGGCGAGCTCAAGGCGAAGTACCTGCCGCAGACCATGGACCTGACCACCCTCGGCGGCCGCACCTGGGCGCTGCCGCTGGACGCCTCGCCGCAGGCCTTCTACTACCGCAAGGACCTCTTCGACCGGGCCGGCCTCACCCCGCCGAAGACCTGGGACGAATTCCGCACCGCCGCGCAGAAACTGAAGCAGGCCCAGCCGGACACCCGGATCGCCACCTTCTTCCCCGACGACCCGGCCACCTTCGAGGCGATGGCCTGGCAGGCCGGCGCCCACTGGTTCACCGGCCGCGACGACGCCTGGAGCGTCGACCTCAACGGCGCCGGGACCAAGCAGACCGCGGACTACTGGCAGCAGTTGATCGCCGAGGACCTGGTCCGCGTCCAGCCCTCGTTCAGCCAGCCGTGGACGGCCTCGCTGCAGAAGGGCGAGACCGCCGGCTACCTCGGCGCCTCCTGGGGCGGCGGGGTGCTGAAGGGGACCCTGCCCGACGCGGCCGGCACGTGGGCCGTCGCCCCGGTGCCCAGTTGGGACGGCACCCCGGCCAGCGGCATGGTCGGCGGCACCACCTTCGCCGTCTCCAAGAACAGCAAGAAGGCCAAGGCGGCGGTCGAGTTCGCCACCTGGGCGACCACCACGCCGGAGGGCATCAAGGCCCGGATCGCCTCCGGCACCTCCTCCGCCTTCCCGGCCGCGCCCGCGCTCGTCCCGGTGGCCGAGGAGGCCTTCAAGGCCGACTTCTACGGCGGCCAGGACGTGTACGCGCTCTACACGGACGCCGCGAAGTCGATCAAGCCGAACTGGCAGTGGGGCCCGACGATGAACGCGACCAACAACGCGCTCAAGGACGCGTTCGGCAAACTCACCCAGGGCGGCACCGTCCAGGCGGCCCTCGACGCCGCGCAGCAGTCCACCCTGGCCGAGCTGAAGAACCGCGGCCTCAAGGTCAAGCAGTGACCGCCCAGCCGCCCCGCACCGGGCCCGGGCCCGCCGTCGCCGCCCGCGCCCGCCGGCGCGGGCGGTACGGGGCGCCGGCCGTCCTGCTCGCCCCGTTCGTGCTCCTGTTCACCGCCTGCACGCTCGTCCCGATCGGCTACGCCGTCCACCTCAGCCTGTACACCGAGCACCGATCCGGGCTCGGCTTCGGCGGCGGCGAGACGGTCTTCACCGGCCTCGGCAACTACGCCCGGGCGCTCGGCGACCAGGCGTTCCGCTCGGGCTTCTGGACCACCGCGCAGTACTGCCTGCTCTACATCCCGCTGATGACGGGGCTGGCGCTGCTCCTCGCGCTGCTGCTGGACTCCGCGCTGGCCCGCGCCCGCCGCTTCTTCCAGCTGGCGCTGTTCCTGCCGCACGCGGTGCCCGGCATCATCGCCGCGCTGATCTGGGTCTACCTGTACACGCCCGGCATCAGCCCGGTCATCGACCTGCTGAACGCCGGCGGCGCCCACCCCGACCCGTTCGGCGCGCCGCTGCCCGCCGTGGTCAACATCGCGCTCTGGGAGTGGACCGGCTACAACATGGTCATCTTCTACGCCGCGCTCCAGGCCGTCCCGCGCGAAGTCCTCGAAGCGGCCGTCGTCGACGGCGCCGGACCGCTGCGGACCGCCGTCAGCGTCAAGATCCCGCTCATCCGCGCCTCGATCGTGCTGGTCGGCCTGTTCACCCTGATCGGCTCGCTCCAGCTCTTCACCGAACCGATGATCCTGCACGGCGCCTCCCCCGGCGTCGTCTCCACCTGGACACCCAGCATGTACGCCTACACCGCCGCCTTCGACCGGGGCGACTACGGCCTGGCCGCCGCCGCCTCGGTGCTGCTCGCGCTCGCCGCCGCCGCGCTGTCCTTCCTCGTCACCCGGGCCACCCGCCCGCGCCCGGACCGCCGGACGGAGGCCACCGGATGACCACGCTCGCCCCCGGACGCCGCCCCCGGCAGCGCTCCGCCGCCCGCAGCCACCCGCCCCGCCGGCCGTGGAGCCTCTCCAAGGCCGCCGTCAACGGCGCCCTCGTCCTCGCCACCGCCTACACCCTGCTGCCGCTGCTGTGGCTGGTGACCGCCGCCGCCAAGAACACCGGCGACCTGCTCGGCGGGCGCGCCCTCTCCCCCGCCACCTGGCACCTCGGCGAGAACCTGCACGCGCTGGCCACCACCGGGGACGGCATCTACTTCCGCTGGTACCTCAACTCCCTGCTGTACGCCGGGCTCGGCGCACTGGCCTGCGCCCTGGTCTGCGTCTGCGCCGGGTACGCGTTCCACGTCCACTCCTTCCCCGGCAAGGAGAAGCTGTTCGGCCTGGTGCTGCTCGGCGTGCTGGTGCCCACCACCACGCTGGCCCTGCCGATGTACCTGCTCGCCTCGGACCTCGGCGTGGTCAACACCTTCTGGGCGGTCTTCGTGCCCTCCCTGGTCAACCCCTTCGGCGTCTACCTCGCCCGGGTGTTCTGCGCGGGCTACGTCCCCGGGGAGGTGCTGGAGGCGGCCCGGATGGACGGCGCGGGCGAACTGCGCACCTTCTGGTCGATCGGCCTGCGGATGATGACGCCCGGCTTCGTCACGGTGTTCCTCTTCCAGTTCACCGCGATCTGGAACAACTTCTTCCTCCCCCTGGTGATGCTCTCGGACAACCGGCTCTTCCCGGTCAGCCTCGGCCTGTTCAGCTGGAACGCCCAGACCCACGCCTTCCCCGAGTACTACCCCCTCGTCGTCAGCGGCTCGCTGCTCGCCGTCCTCCCGCTGGTGGCGGCCTTCGTCGGCCTGCAACGCCACTGGCGGGCCGGCCTGACCGCAGGAAGCGTCAAATGACCACCACCACAGCCGACATCCGCTCCCCCGCCTCCCCGGCCCGCCGGCCCCGCGCCCTGCTCGCGATGGACCGCGCCCTGCCCGCCCGGCTGCTCGACCGGCACGCCGTCCAGCGGCTCACCGACCTCGCCGACCTCGACCCCGACCTGGTCGTGGACGACTTCGCCACCCCCGAGGCCGCCGCCGCGCTGGCCCGCACCGAGGTCATCATCAGCGGCTGGGGCTGCCCGCCGCTGGACGAGGCCGTACTGGCCGCCGCGCCCCGGCTGCGCGCCGTCATCCACGCCGCCGGCTCGGTCAAGCACCACGTCACCGACGCCTGCTGGCGGCGCGGCCTCCAGGTGACCTCGGCGGCCTGGGCCAACGCGCTGCCCGTCGCCGAGTACACCGTCGCCGCCGTGCTGCTCGCCAACAAGCGGCTGCTGGCGATCCGCGAGGACTACCGGCACCGGCGCGCCCCGCACGACTGGCAGGGTGCCTACGCCGCCGCCGGGAACTACCGGCGCACGGTCGGCGTCGTCGGCGCCTCCCGGATCGGGCGCCGGGTGCTCGAACTGCTCGGCCCGCACGACCTCGACCTGCTGCTGTACGACCCGTACGTGGAGGCCGCCGAGGCCGCCGCGCTCGGCGCCCGGGCCGTCGGCCTGGACGACCTGTGCGCCTCCTCCGACGTGGTCACCGTGCACGCCCCCGAACTGCCGGAGACCCACCACCTGGTGGACCGCCGCCGGCTCGCCCTGATGCGCGACGGCGCCACCCTGGTCAACACCTCCCGCGGCTCGCTGGTCGACCAGCAGGCGCTCACCGACGAACTCGTCGCCGGCCGCCTGGACGCCGTCCTCGACGTCACCGTCCCCGAGGTCCTGCCCGCCGACTCACCGCTGTACGAGCTGCCGAACGTCCTGCTCACCCCGCACGTGGCCGGCTCGCTCGGCGGCGAGCTGCACCGGATGGCCGCCGCCGCGGCCGACGAACTCGCCCGCTACGCGCGGGGCCTGCCGTTCGCCCACGCCGTCCACCCCGAAGGCATCCACCGCACGGCCTGACCGCGCCCCCCGTCACCAGCTGCACGGCCTGACCGCGCCCCCGCCAGCACCAACACCACCAGCTGCAAGGAGAACACCCGTGGACCGCAAGGTGATCGGCGTCGTCCTGAACGGCGTCACCGGCCGCATGGGCCACCGCCAACACCTCGTCCGCTCGATCCTCGCCATCCGCGAGCAGGGCGGCCTCGACCTCGACGACGGCCGGGTGCTCTGGCCCGAACCCATCCTGCTCGGCCGCAACGAGGCCAAGCTGCGCGCCCTGGCCGAACGCCACGGCCTGGAGCACTGGACCACCTCGCTCGACGAGGCGCTCGCCCACCCGCTCACCGAGGTGTACTTCGACGCCCAGGTGACCCCCGCCCGGGAGGCCGCCCTGCGCGCCGCGATCGCTGCCGGCAAGCACGTCTACACCGAGAAGCCGACCGCCGAATCCCTCGACGCCGCCCTGGAGCTGGCCCGCCTCGCCCGGGCGGCCGGCGTCCGCAACGGCGTCGTCCAGGACAAGCTGTTCCTGCCCGGGCTGCGCAAGCTCAAGCGGCTGGTCGACGGCGGGTTCTTCGGCCGGATCCTGTCCGTGCGCGGCGAGTTCGGCTACTGGGTCTTCGAGGGTGACTGGCAGAACGCCCAGCGCCCGTCCTGGAACTACCGCGCCGAGGACGGCGGCGGCGTGATCCTCGACATGTTCCCGCACTGGCGCTACGTGCTGGACAACCTCTTCGGGCCCGTCCGCACGGTGTACGCGCACGCCTCCACCCACATCCCCCGCCGCGTCGACGAGCAGGGCCGGGCCTACCCCGCCACCGCCGACGACGCCGCGTACGGCGTCTTCGAGCTGGCCGACGGCGTCGTCGCGCAGATCAACTCCTCCTGGGCGGTGCGGGTCGACCGGGACGAACTG
Source organism: Kitasatospora sp. NPDC058492 (assembly GCF_042720685.1). NCBI lineage: Bacteria > Bacillati > Actinomycetota > Actinomycetes > Kitasatosporales > Streptomycetaceae > Kitasatospora > Kitasatospora sp. NPDC058492. Next base: position 200,462 of record NZ_JBHXMU010000002.1, on the reverse strand, counting down.
GTCGAGTTCCAGGTCGACGGCACCGAGGGCAGCGCCGTCGCCGGGCTGCGCGAGTGCCGCATCCAGCACCGCGCCACCACCCCCCGGCCGGTCTGGAACCCGGACCTCCCGGCCACCGACCCCTTCCGCGCCCAGTGGCAGCCGGTGCCCGCGAACGAGGAGTACGACAACGGCTTCAAGGTGCAGTGGGAGCTGTTCCTGCGTCACGTGGCGACCGGCTCCGCCTACCCGTGGGACCTCCTGGAGGGCGCCAAGGGCGTCCAGCTCGCCGAACTCGGCCTGCGCTCGGCGCGCGAGGGCCGCCGGCTCGACGTCCCCGAGCTGGTGCTCTGATGGCCGAACTGGACCTGCCCGGACACGGCCGGCTGCGGCTGCGCGAGCCCGCACCGCTCGACCTGCCCGCACACCCGCCCGCCTCCCGCACGGCCTTCGCGGCCGCCCACGTCGTCGCCGACCCGCTCGGCCCCAACGCCGCCGGCGCCCCGGCCGCCCTGGACTGGGACGCCACCCTCGCCTTCCGCCACCACCTCTGGTCGCTCGGCCTCGGCGTCGCCGACGCCATGGACACCGCCCAGCGCGGCATGGGCCTGGACTGGGCCGCCACCCGCGAACTCATCACCCGCTCCGGCGCGGCGGCCCGCGCCGTCGGCGGCCGGCTCGCCTGCGGCGTCGGCACCGACCAACTCACCGACCCGGCAGGCTCCCTGAGCGACATCCCGGCCGCCGCCCTGAGCGAGGTCGCGGACGCCTACGAGGCGCAGCTCGCCGTGGTCGAGGCGGCCGGCGCGCAGCCCGTCCTGATGGCCAGCCGGGCCCTCAACTCCCGCGCCCGCGGCCCGGAGGACTTCCTCCGCGTCTACGACGGGCTGATCCGGCAGTCCGCCCGGCCGGTGATCCTGCACTGGCTCGGCGCCGCCTTCGACCCGGCACTGGCCGGCTACTGGGGCTCCGCCGACCTCGACGCGGCCACCGACACCGTCCTCACCCTCATCCGCGAACACCCCGGTCGGATCGACGGCATCAAGGTGTCGCTGCTGGACGCCGACCGGGAGGTCGCGCTGCGCCGCGCCCTGCCCGCCGGGGTGCGGCTCTACACCGGCGACGACTTCCACTACCCCGCACTGATCAAGGGCGACGAACTCGGCCACAGCGACGCCCTGCTCGGCGTCTTCGACCCGATCGCCGGCCACGCCGCGGCAGCCCTGCACGCCCTGGACGCCGGCGACACCGCCCGCTACGACGCGCTGCTCGGCCCGACGCTGCCGCTGGCCCGGCACCTCTTCGCGGCGCCGACCTTCCAGTACAAGACCGGCGTGGTCTTCCTCGCCTACCTGGCCGGCCACCAGGAGCACTTCACCATGGTGGCCGGCGCCCAGAGCGGCCGGTCCGTACCGCACCTCGTCGAACTGTTCCGGCTCGCCGACGCCGCCGGGGTGCTCCCCGACCCCGAGCTCGCGGCCGACCGGATGCGCCGCTACCTCGCCCTGGCCGGGTGGTCGGCATGACCGCACCTCACCCCGCCGAACGGGGTACCGCCGCCCCCGGGCTGGAACGGCTCTCGCTCAACCAGATCACCACCAAGCACTGGTCCCTGCCCGAGGCCGTCCGGGGCTGCGCGCAGGCGGGCATCCCGGCGATCGGCCTGTGGCGGGACAAGGTCGCCGAGACCGGAACGGCCCGCGCCGCCCGGCTGGTCCGCGACAGCGGCCTGACCGTCAGCAGCCTCTGCCGGGGCGGCTTCCTCACCGCCGCCGGGGCCGAGGGCCGCCGCGCCGCGCTCGACGACAACCGGCGGGCCGTCGAGGAGGCCGCCGAACTCGGCACCGACACCCTGGTGCTGGTCGTCGGAGGCCTGCCCGAGGGCAGCCGCGACCTGCCCGGCGCGCGCGCCCGGATCGCCGACCTGCTCGCCGAACTCGCTCCGTACGCCGGGCAGTTCGGCGTACGACTGGCCATCGAACCGCTGCATCCGATGTTCTGCGCCGACCGCGCCGTGGTCTCCACCCTCGGCCAGGCGCTCGACCTCGCCGCGCCGCACCCCGCCGCCCAGGTCGGCGTGGTCGTCGACAGCTACCACGTCTGGTGGGATCCGGCGCTGCCCGAGCAACTCACCCGGGCGGGCCGGGACGGCCGCATCGCCGCCTACCAGGTGTGCGACTGGACGCTGCCGCTGCCCGCCGACGTCCTGCTCGGGCGCGGCCACGTCGGCGACGGCCACATCGACTTCCGCTCCCTCACCGACCAGGTCACGGCGGCGGGCTACACCGGCTGGATCGAGGTGGAGATCTTCAACGAGCGGATCTGGGCCACCCCCGGCGCACAGACCCTCGCCACCGTGGCCGACCGCCACCGCACCCACGTGGTCGCCGCGCCACACCGGTAGCCGTTGGCCTACCCTGGCAGCCCGTGCCACACCCTCGAAAGCTGGTCACGCGATGATCGAAACGATCGAACTCGACTACGACGACTCCGGATTCCGCCGCAACGGGGCCCCGCACCGGATCGTCGCCGGCGCCCTGCACTACTTCCGCGTCCACCCCGAGCTCTGGGACGACCGGCTGCGCCGCCTGCGCGCCCTCGGCGTCAACACCGTGGACACCTACATCCCCTGGAACTTCCACGAACTGCCCACCGGCGAGATCGACTTCACCGGCTGGCGGGACGTGGCCCGGTTCGTCCGGCTGACCCAGCAGCACGGACTGGACGTCATCCTGCGGCCCGGCCCCTACATCTGCGCCGAATGGGAGTTCGGCGGCCTGCCCGCCCGCCTCCTCGCCGTCGACGGCCTGCGCCTGCGCTGCGCCGACCCCGCCTTCCTGGCCGCCGTGGACGGCTGGTTCGACGCCCTCGTGCCCGAGCTGCTGCCGCTGCTGGCGAGCCGCGGCGGCCCCGTCGTGGCCGTCCAGGTCGAGAACGAGTACGGCAGCTACGGCACCGACGCCGGCTACCTCGCCCACCTGCGCGACGGCCTCCTCGCGCGCGGCGTGGACTGCCTGCTGTTCACCGCCGACGGCGCCGAGGACTTCATGCAGCAGGGCGGCGCGATCCCCGGCCTGCTCGCCACCGCGACCTTCGGCTCCCGCGCCCCCGAGCGCTTCGAGGTGCTGCGCCGCCAGCAGCCCAAGGGGCCGCTGGCCGCCATGGAGTTCTGGATCGGCTGGTTCGACCGCGTCGGCGGGCCCCACCACGTCCGCGACCCGCAGGAGTCCGCCCGCTCCCTGGACGCACTCCTCGCCACCGGCGCCTCCGTCAACCTCTACATGGCCCACGGCGGCACCAACTTCGGCCTCTGGTCCGGTGCCAACCACACCGGCACCAGCCCCGACACCCCGGGCTACGAGCCCACCACCACCAGCTACGACTACGACGCCCCCATCGGCGAGGCCGGCGAACTCACCGCCAAGTTCCACGCCCTGCGCGACGTCATCGGCCGGTACCTCCCCCTGCCCGACGGCGAACTCCCCGCCGAGCCGCCCCGCCTGGCCCCGCGCCGCATCGACCGCAGGACCGGCCGGGCCCGCCTGTTCGACTCCCTGGACGCGCTGGCCACCCCGCACCACCGGCCCGTCCCGGAACCCATGGAGAACCTCGGCCAGTCCCTCGGCCTCATCCACTACCGCACCCGCGTCCCCGGCCCCCGCCCCACCCTGCCGCTGCGCATCGACGGCCTCGGCGACCGCGCCCAGGTCTTCGCCGACGGCCGCCCCCTCGGCACCCTCGACCGCAACGACCCCGGCGCCACCCTCCCGCTGGCCACCGCGCCGGCCGGCACCACCCTGGACATCCTGGTCGAGGCGCTCGGCCGCACCAACTACGGCCCCCAGCTCGACGACCGCAAGGGCATCCGGCGGGGCGTCTCGCACGAACGCCAGCGCCTCCACGACTGGGAGATCCGCCCGCTCCCCCTCACCGACCTGAGCGGCCTGGCCTTCGACCCGGCCACCGCCGCCACCGACGGCGACCCGGCCTTCCACCGCTTCGAGACCGACCTCGACACCCCCGCCGACGCCTTCCTCGCCCTCCCCGGCTGGGGCCGCGGCCTGCTCTGGCTCAACGGCTTCCTCCTCGGCCGCTACACCGACGAGGGCCCGCAACGCACCCTCTACGCCCCCGCCCCGCTCTGGCACCCGGGCACCAACACCCTCGTCCTCCTCGAACTCACCCGCCACGGCGAAGCCCTCGACCTGCGCGACCGACCCGACCTCGGCCCCGTCACGGACGCCCCCAGCTCCGAGTTCTGAAACTCCGCCTCACCGACATCGTGACCGCCCTGCTCACCGGCTACGCCGTCGCCTCGACCCGGCCGGCCGGCCGCGGACTGAGCGTCCTGCGGTGGCCACCTACCGGCGCCGGCCCCAGCAGGTGATCAGCGGGGCGGTGGTCACGTCCAGTTCGGTGTCGCGGAGGTTGGCCAGGTGCCGGTCCAGGTCGGCGGCGGGGAGGTCGGGGCCGACCAGCTGGTCGCGGAGCTGACGGACCGTCGCCGCCTCCAGCTCCCGGCAGGCCGGGGAGGTGACGGGGAAGTACGCCTCGGCGGCGACGTCCGTCAGGCCCGCCTCGCGCAGCAGCCGGGGCAGGGTGCGGCCGAAGGCGAGGTCGGCGCCGCGCTCGGCGAGCCGGGCCCGGAACGCCCGGCGCACCCGGTTCGCCAGCTCCTGGTCCGGTCCGTGCTCGTCCGGGCAGGCGAGCGGTTGCAGGGCCGGGTCCGCGTCCTCGACCACCAGCCAGCCTCCGGGCCGTACCGCCGACGCCAGCCGCCGCAGCACCTCGGCCCGGTCGGGCAGGTGCACCAGCACCAGACGGACGTGCACCAGGTCGAACAGCTCGTCGGGCAGCGGGTCGCGGGTGACGTCGTGCCGCAGGACCTCGACGCGGTCGGCGGGCAGTCCGGTCAGCCAGCTGGTGTCGAGGTCGCTGGCCAGGACCCGGCCCGCCGGCCCGACCCGCTCGGCCAGTGCCAGCGGGATCCCCGGGCCGCCCGCACCCACCTCCCAGCAGTGGTGCCCGTCGGCCGGGCCCAGCCGGTCCAGGTGCTCCAGCGTCCACGGGTCGAACAGCTCGGCGATGCCCTCGAACCGTCGACCCGCCTCCCGCTGCCGGTTGTCCAGCAGGTAGCCGCGCTCGTCGCCCATGCTCCGCGCCTCTCGGATCGCCCTTGCCCGTCGCCCCGCCCGTCGCTCGACGCGGCCGACCGCGATGGTAGGCGATCGGTGCCGGGTGCGCGCAGGCGCCCCGGGCTGCGGGTGGGAACCGAGGGAAGTCGACCGATTAAACTGATCATCCGAAAGTGGATCAGTTTGCATCCTCCGCCGACCCGCCCGAGGTACCGCGATGAGTCAGTCCTGGAAGCCGCTCCCTGACGATCTTTCGGAACCCGCTCGACGTCTGGCCGAGGAACTGCGCGCGGTCAAGGACGCGCACCGGATCTCCCTGGCCGAACTCGGGAAGAGGACCTACCTCAGCAAGGCCTCCTGGGAACGCTGGTTGAACGGGAAGCGCCTGATCACCCCGCAGGCCCTGGCCGGCCTGATCGCCACGGTCGAGTGCGACGCCGATCTGCTCACCTCCCTGCTGCGGAAGGCCGAGGCCGCGCGCGACGCGCACGAGGCGCTCTCCCCGGCGCCCGCGCCCGCAGCGCCGGCCGAAGCGCCCGACGCCGCCCCCGCCTCGCCGCGGCCCGCCCCGTGGCGGCGGCCGGCGGCCGGCGTGGGGGCCGCCGTGGCCGCCGTGCTCATCCTGTTCGCGGCCCTGTACCTGCGCGGCCCGCACGGCGGCAACGGCACGGCATCGGCGGCGACGCTCCCGCCGAAGACGGCGGCGGCGACGACGGCAGCGGCGACCGCCGGGCCGGCGCCGCTCTGCGAGGGCGTCGGCTGCGCGGGCAAGGACCCCCAGGACATGCGGTGCGACGTCGACCAGCGCACCCTGCTGACCGGCAACGTGGGCAAGGTCGTCCTCTACGTCCACTACAGCCCGCGCTGCCGGGCCGCCTGGTCGGGGATCACCGACGGCTCCCCCGGGGACAGCGCCACCATCACCACCAACCACGGCTGGCAGGAGACCGCCCTGATCCACTGGGGCTACGACAACTACTCCGTGATGGTCGACGCGAGCCCCGGCGACACCACCTTGCAGGTGTGCGGCCACCAGAAGGACGGCGACAACTGCACCGGCGTCGTCACCGACCCCGCCGCCCGCGCGAGCGCCCTCCCCAGCCCCCCGCCTCCGGCCGCCACTCCCACGCCGACGCCGACGCCCTGAGGATCCGCCACCATCGCGGCAAAACCCACTGGCGGCTCGGGGCCGTACGAACGAGCATGGCCCTCATGAGCGACCAACCCGAACGATGGACCCAGGCGACCGTCTACCCCGACATGTGGGCCGACCCGGACGACGACCCCCGCAACAGCGAGGGAGTCTGCCCTGACGGCGAACTCCCCACCCTGAAAGACTTCCTGACGAACTACCGCCACACCCTGCTGATGAAGTGCGAAGGCCTGGACCCGGAGCAGCTGGCCCGCCGGTCCGTCCCGCCGTCGACGATGTCGCTGCTCGGCCTCGTCCGGCACCTCGCCGCAGTGGAACGGGACTGGCGCGGCTGGATCAGCGACGGTGATCCGCTGCCGAAGCTCTACGGCAAGCGGGACGCGGACTTCGACGGAGCCGTCGCCGAGCAGGCCGAGGTCGACGCGGCGTTCGCCGACCTGGCCCGCGAACAGGCCGCGACCGACGCCGCCCTGGCCGCGCACCCGGACCTGGGCACGCGGCTGGGGAAGAGCGGCATCGCGGTGCGAGAGCTGCTGGTGCACAGGATCGACGAGTACGCCCGTCACTGCGGGCACGCCGACCTGTTGCGCGAGTGCCTCGACGGGCGGGTCGGCCAGTGAGGCCCGTCCCGGTGCGCTGACCTCGGCGGCCGGTCCCGTCAGGCGGCGCCCCGCTGGAAGGCGGCGCTGCGCCGGAAGACCGCCGACAGGCTCGCTCCCCCGGTGCCCGCCACCGCGCAGCGCAGCACCAGCGGCCCGGAGTCCGAGAGCACCGTGATGCCGGTGCCGCCGCTCGCGAGCCGGTAGCCGTCCAGCGCCAGCGTCAGCTGGACGGTGGACGCCTTCCGGGTGGGGTCGGCGACGGCGACGGAGAGGTCGCCGCCGTTCTCGCGGAGCAGGACGGAGCAGGGGGCGGAGACGGTCAGCGGGCCGACGGTGCCGGGGGCGAAGAAGTTGGCGAGGGTGAGTCCGAGTCCGGGCGCGCTGATCGCCTGGGCGTCGGCCGTGTTGGCGAGCACGGTGGCCGTCGGGGCCGCCGCGCGGGCCGCCGCCTGGTCCGGGCCGGCCCCGGGCATCAGCACGTAGTGGTACGTCCCGTCGACGGGGTCGGTGCCGTGGTCGAGGCCGATCGACAGGTAGGTCCGGGTGATCGGGTCGGGCGCCCCGCCCCGGTTGATGTCGGCCCACGCCCCGGTCCGCCGTTCGCGGGCGAGGTCGAGGGTGGCGCCGTCGGGGAACACCCAGGCGCCCGACCCGGCGAGCGCCGCCCAGCGGACGCCGTCGGCCCGCCGGCTCCAGCCGGGGTCGGCGGGCTGGCGGACGCCGTCCAGCACGAACTCCCGGTCCTCGCGGGCCCCGAGGTTGCGGTGGTCGACGGTCGTGCGGACGGCGACGCCGTCGGTGCAGCCGATGCCCGCGCCGAGGCAGACGATCGAATCGTCCAGGCAGAACCAGGACTTGCGCCCGACCAGGGTGGAGCCGAGGCCCCGGACGTCCTGGCCGACCACCGACCGGTCGCCGTCGCTCGCCCCGCCCGCCCAGGCGGTCGCCGGGCGGGCCTGGCCCCAGTCGCCCCCGGCGCCGTCGGCCAGCGGGCGCGTCGACACGGTGGTGCCGGGCAGCCGGTAGGGGTCGGCGGTGGGCCAGAAGGAATCGCTGTACTGCTCGTCGCCCTGCTCGCCGCCGTACCAGTAGAGCATTCCGCTGCCGCTGTGCCAGGCCCGCAGGTTCTCGCCGTTCCCGCACTCGTAGAAGGCGGTCCGGGACGAGGACAGGCTGAGCTGCGCGCTCCAGCCGGGCCGGCGGTGGACGGCCCGGTCCATGGTGAACACCCGGCTGCCCGTGCCCTCGTCCGCCGCCCGGGTGCCGGAGTCCGCCAGGAGGGCCTGTGCGCGGGCGAGTTCGGGGATGTCGGCAAGGGCGTTGGACAGGTGGGGGAGCACCTGGTCGCGCTGGAGGGAGCCCTTCACGGCGGCGCGCCAGGCCGCCGCCTGGGCCGCCGGCACCGACCCGGAGTCGGCCAGCCGCAGGACGTCCCCGAGCAGGGCGTGGCCGCGCACGTGGTCGTCCAGGCGGGCCCGCCGCGCGTCGCCGGCCTGCACGCCGCGGCTGACGGCGCGGCCCGAAACCCCGTCCATCACCAGGCCGTTGAACAGGAACGGCAGGAACCCCCGGTCCACGGCGGTGAAGACGTTGCGCAGCGCGGGGTCGGTGACGGCCCAGGGCGTACCGGCGAGCAGGCGCAGCAGCCGGCTCAGGCTGCCGAGCAGCACCTCGCCGTAGCTGCCGGTGTACGGCACCCAGGTGTGCTGGACGAAGCTGCCGTCGGCGTAGATCCCGTCGCCGGTGGTCACGTAGCGGAACACCGGTGACAGCCCCCGCTGCGCGGCGGCGACCGGGGCCGCCGAGCGGCCGATGACACCGCGCAGCGCGAGCACCCGGCACAGGTCCACCCGGTTGGCCCCGGTGCTGGTACCGGTGTACTTGTCGACCACCGAGGACGGGACGAAGTGGTCCACGGCCGCACCGCACGCGGCCGCCCGTTCGGCCGTCAGGAGGTCGCCGAGCAGCACGCACACGTCCAGCAGGGCCTGGGGGGCGCCGATCTGCCAGTCCCACCAGTTCCCGTACGACGTGGTGGTGGCGGTGTAGGCGCGCTGGAGCACCCAGTCCAGGCCGGTCGTGACGGCGGCGCCGAGGCCGGGGTCGGCCGTCGAGCCGGTGGCCGGCCGGGTGAGGGCCAGGGCCATGAGCCGCAACCGCCCGACCGTCGACGTGACGGCGGCGGAGGCGGAGCCGACCGGCAGGTCGGGCCAGAGCGACCCGACCTGCGGGCTCAACGCGGCCTGGTGGCTCCGCGCCTGGTCGCCCAGCGCGGTGAGCGCGCGGGCGAACGGCGGCGCGGCCGGGTCGTACCCGGTGCCGGTCAGCTGCTCGGACCAGGCCGCGCGCATCGCGTCGTAGTTGTCGGCGGCCCGGGCCTCGGTTGGCCCGCCGAGCCACCACGCGGCCGCCGCGGCGCTGGCGGCGGCGCTGGTCCTGAGCAGTCCGCGCCTGCTCAGGACCGGTATCGCCGCCGGGTCACCGGTCTTCGTCCACGAGCTGTCCATCGGGCCGTCCTTCCTCGCGAACTCCCTTGTCTGACCGGAGAGTAAGCGCTTTCTATCGCGAGGACAACGCTTCCGGCACGGCCCGCGACCGGAGAGCCTGCTACCGGAGGGCCGGCTACCCGACCGGCCCCGTCGACCCGCGGGGCACCAGCTCGGTGGCGAGGACGGCCCGCTGCGGCTCGGGGCCGGGGCGGTGCAGCGCGAGGCGCAGCGCCGTGCGGCCGAGGTCGAGGTGCGGGATGCGCACGGTGGTCAGGCCGGGCCTGAGGTCCTCGGCCCCGGGCAGGTCGTTGAAGCCGATCACCGAGACCTGTTCGGGCACGGAGATCCCGTGCTCCCGCAGGACCGTCAGCACGACGGCCGCCACGTCGTCGTCGTGCGCGAAGACCGCCGAGAAGTCCGGCGGGCCCTGGGCCAGGCGGCGGCGCAGCCAGGCCCGCGCGCCGTCCCGGGTGTGGCACCCCTCCACCGTCAATTCGGCCGGGTGGCCCAGGCCTTGGGCCGCCAGCGCGGCCTGGTGCCCGGCGAGGCGCTCCCGGGTGGTGGTGGTCGCGGCCGGTCCGCCGAGGAAGAGGATCCGCCGGTGGCCCAGCGTCAGCAGGTGGTCGACGGCCGCCCGCGCGCCGCCCGCGTTGTCGTAGTGCACGGCCGTCAGCGGCAGTTCCTCCCCCGGGGCGGGCCGGCCGCAGAGCACCAGCCGGGAGCCGGCCTCGTCCAGGATGCCCGCCAGCCGGGCGATCCGGGTGCGGTACCCCGGGCTGTCCTCCACCCCGCCCACCAGCACGACGGCCTCCACGTCGCGCGCCCGCATCTCCTCGACCAGCGTCAGTTCGCGGTCGGGGTCGTCGTCGGTCGCGGCCACCAGGCAGAGGCAGCCCTCGTCCACCGCCTGCCGCTCCACACCGTGCGCGACCCGGTTGTGGAAGGGCGCCGCGAGGTTGCCCAGCAGGATCGCCACCGTCCGGGACCGCCGGCCGGCCAGCGCCCGCGCCTGCGCGTTGACGACGTAGTCGAGGTCCCGCACCGCGCGCAGCACCCGCTCCCGGGTGGCCCCGGCCACCGGGTAGTCGCCCGCCAGCACGCGCGACACCGTCGCCATCGACACGCCCGCCAGCGCCGCCACGTCGTTCACCGTGGGCCTGCCCCGCCGGGCTCTCCCCCCGTCGCTCACCGCTGTCCCCCCGGTCCCGACCGACTCCGCGCCCGGCCTTCGACGGCGGGCCGTGCCCCGAGGATACGGGCGGCTGCCACCTCGCGTCCGCCGGGCTCAGGAACCGTCGTCAGGCGTCGGACGTCACTCCCCCTGCAGAACCGTTCGCGCAGGTCGCGGGCGGGTGGGAGCCGGAAGGGACGGGTGGGGAACGGTGACGCAGGTGACCGAGGTGACCGAGGTGGCGGACGGGGCCGCGGCCGACGTGGACGGAGCCGCGCCGCAGGGGCGGCGGGCGTTCGCGGTGGCCGGGTTCGCGTCGGGGCGGGGCGGGCGTTCGCGGGAGCTGGGGAAGGCGCTGCGCGGGCGCATCCCCCGGGAGCGGCACGCGGAGTTCTCGCCGGTGCCCGGGCGGCCGACGGCTGTCGAGGCGATCGAGGCGTCCAACGCGGGCCGGATCGCCGCGTTGGTGCCGATCCGGGTGGGGCGGATGGCCGCCACGCCGTTCGCGTTCCTGCGCGGTTCGGCCGGGCTGATGGCCGCCGACCTGGCGGGCACCCCGGCCACCGGGGTCGGCGCCCAGCTGTGCGGGGACGCGCACGCCGCCAACTTCGGGCTGTACGGGGACGCCCGCGGGCAACTGGTGATGGACATCAACGACTTCGACGAGACCGTGCCCGGCCCGTGGGAGTGGGACCTCAAGCGGCTGGCCGCGAGCCTGGTGCTGGCCGGCCGCGAGACCGGGGCCGACGAGACCACCGCCCGGGAGGCCGCCCGGCACGCGGCCGGCTCCTACCGCCGCACGATGCGCACGCTCGCCAAGCTGCCCGCGCTGGACGCCTGGAACGCCGTCGCGGACGAGCAGTTGGTCTCCTTCACCGAGGCGCACGACCTGGCCGAGGTGCTGCGCAAGGTCGGCGCGAAGGCGCTGGGCAACACCAGCGCCAGATTCGCCGCCCGCAGCACCACCCGTACGGCGGACGGCGGTCGGCGGTTCACGGCCGCTCCGCCGGTGCTCACCGAGGTGACCGACGCGACCGCGCGGGCCGTCGCGCAGTCGCTCGGCCCGTACGTGGCGACGGTGCCCGCCGAGGTGCGCACCCTGCTGTCCCGCTACCGGGTGCAGGACGTGGCGTTCCGGGTGGTGGGCACCGGCAGCGTCGGCACCCGCTCGTACGTGGTGCTGCTCACCGACCACCGGGACCAGCCGCTGGTGCTCCAGGTGAAGGAGGCCCGCCCGTCCGTGCTGCTGCCGTACCTGGAGCGCGCGGGCCACCCGGTGGCCGGTCAGGACGGCCACGAGGGCCGCCGGGTGGTGCTCGGGCAGAAGCACATGCAGGTGGTCAGCGACACCCTGCTGGGCTGGACGACGGTGGACGGACTCCCCTACCAGGTCCGGCAGTTCCGCAACCGCAAGGGCAGCGTCGACCCGGCCGCGCTGCTGCCGGGCCAACTGGACGACTACGCCCGGATCACCGGCGCCCTGCTGGCCCGGGCGCACGCGCACACCGCCGACCCCGGCCTGCTGGCCGGCTACTGCGGCAGGAGCGAGGCGCTGGACGAGGCGGTCGCGGCCTTCGCCGTCGCGTACGCGGACCGGACCGAGGCCGACCACGCCGACCTGGTCGCGGCGGTGCGCGCCGGCCGCCTGCCGGCCGAGTTCGGCGTCTGACCGGCGCGTCCGCCCCGAGGCGTCCGCGTCAGGACGTCCGCGTCAGGCGGACAGGAACGGCGCCACCGCGGCGACGAACTCGGCGGGCCGGGCACTGTGCACGAGGTGCCCGGCCTCGATGGTGACCATCCGGCAGTCCGGGATCAGCCGGGCGAGCTCGGCGAGCCGCTCCTGCGGGACGTGGCTCGCCGAGCCGCCCGCGACCACCAGGGTGCGGGCGGTGATCCCGGCCATCCCCGCCAGCCAGGCCGGGTCGGGGGTGTCGACCTGCGTCTTGACGGCCTTCACCACGGCCCAGTCGAAGTGCACCGGCTCGTCCGGCGCGTCCGGCACCGCGCCGGCCGGGCGCGGGTGCGGTGCCGGGATGTCCTCCAGGACCAGCCGGCCGATCCGCTCCGGCCGGGCCTGGGCGACCAGGTAGCCGACCACGCCGCCCATCGAGTGGCCGACCAGGTCGACCCGCGCCAGGCCGAGCGCGTCGAGGAAGGCGAGCACGTCGTCGCGCATCTCCTCCAGGCCGTACCGGGCGGTGCGGCCGCTGTCGCCGTGGCCGCGCAGGTCGAGCGCGTACACGCGGTGCCCGGGGGCGAGGCCGGGCAGGACGACGTCCCAGTCCGTGGCGCGCTCCCCGAGGGCGTGCAGCAGCACCAGCGCCGGGCCGTCCGGCGGGCCGCTCTCGCGGTAGGCGAGCGCCACCTCGGGCAGGTCCACGATCCGGTTCTCGGTCATGCCCGCCACCGTAACTGCGGGCCTGCGCCGGACAGAACTCAGCGGACCGCTGTTCGCCCACGGCTCACCGCGACGGGCTCGCCGGTCGCCTCCCGGGCCGCGCGCCGGCCGGCGAACACCGAGGCCAGGACGGCGAGGGCGGCGACCGCCGCGCACACCACGCTGGTGGCCAGGTAGGCGGAGCGGTGGTCGCCGCCCCCGGCGGTCTGCCGCAGGTAGACGCCGGACAGCGCCGAGACCGCGACCGCCGCCGCGATCCGCTGCGCCATCTGCAGGATGGCCCCGCTCACCCCGGCCGCCTCGGCGGGCGCGTGGCGCAGCACGTACGCCTGGTTGGTGGCGCCCATCACGCCGATCGAGGCGCCGCCGAACAGTTGCAGCAGCGCCAGCAGCCAGGGCAGGACGGCGGCGGGCGCCCAGTGCGCGACCAGTCCGCTCGCCAGCATGACCAGGGCGGAGCCGGTCATGCCCGCGGTGACGGTGCGCCGCCCGAAGCGCTGCACCACCCGCCAGGCCAGCGCGGAGGCGACGCCCATGGCCACCGCCGAGGGCAGCGCAACGAGTGCGGCGCCCATCGGGGAGAGCCCGAGGCCGTCCTGGAGGAACATGGTGAGCACCAGTCCGGCGGCGAGCGAGGAGCCGAACTGGGCCATCGCGGTCACGGTGCCGAGCGCGTACGGCGCGGAGCGGGTGAGTGCCGGGTGGATCAGCGGGTGGCCGCCGGAGCGGGCGTAGCGGCGCTGCCACCAGGCGAGCGCGCCGAGCAGCAGGACGGCGACGGCGACGAAGGCCAACCAGCCGGTCCAGCCGGGCGGTTGGACGAACGGCAGCATCAGGGCGAGGGTGAGCGCGGCGACCAGCAGCAGGCCGACCAGGTCGAGGTCGGCGTGCCGGGCACTCGGGCGCGGCCTGGGCAGGTGACGCACCGCCAGCGCGACGGTGGCCAGTCCGAACGGCACGTTGAGCAGGAAGGTCAGCTGCCAGCCGTGCTCGGGGCCGGCCGCCGCCAGGACCGCGCCGCCGATCGGCGGGCCGAGCGCGAAGGCCAGGCCGCCCGTGACGGCGTACATGCCGAGGGCGCGGGCCCGCAGCTGGCCGTCGAACACGTCCTGGAGGGTGCCGATCATCTGCGAGTTGACGAGCCCGGCGCCCACGCCCTGGAGCAGCCGGGCGGCGATCAGCACCTCGGGCGCGGTGGCGGTCGCCGAGACCAGGCTGACCAGGGTGAACAGGGCGAGGCCGGTGACGAAGAGCCACTTGCGGCCCCTGACGTCGCCCAGCCGCCCGCCGGGGATCAGCGCCAGGCCGAAGGCGAGCGAGTAGCCGGCGACGATCCACTGGAGGTGGGCGGGCTGGGCGTGCAGGCTCTCGCGCAGGGCCGGGATGGAGGTGTTGAGGACGGACTGGTCGAGCAGCGTGGTGAAGCCGCCGGCGACGCAGACCAGCAGGACGCGGCGCCCGGCGGCGTCGAAGCGCTCGCGGGGCGCGGCGGCTATCCGGGTCTTCGGTCGCCTCACGGTCCCACCACCACCAGGGCGTACCGGGCGTCGTCCGGGCCGGGGGCGCGGAATCGGCTGGTCCCGGAGACGTAGCGCAGGCAGTCGCCGGGGCCGAGCAGGTGCCGCTCGCCGTCGACGGTGAGCTCCAACACCCCCTCGAACACCCACAGGTGGTGTTCCAGGTCCGCCACGCAGGGGCGGTCGTAGGCGATGTCGGCGCCGGCGGGCAGCCGGCCCTCGCCGATCTCGGCGCGCAGCGAGCCGTGCGGCGGGGAGACGGAGCGGCGGACGAAGCCGGTGGTCTCGTCCCGCCAGATCCGCTGGTCCGCGGCCCGCACCAGCCGGGCCGGCGCCGACTCGACCTCGGCGAGCAGCCGGGACATGGTCCGCCCGTAGACGGCGCAGAGCCGCCCGAGCAGCGCGGCGGTCGGGCTGACTTCGGCCCGTTCGACGCGCGACAGCGTGGAGCGGCTGACGTCCGCCAGCCGGGCCAGTTCCTCCAGCGTCCAGCCCCGTTCCAGTCTCAATTCGGCGAGCCGGTTGGCGAGCCGCTCGTCGGCGGCCGTCTCGATTCCCATATTCGCGATGCTATCCCGGATATGAGATCACTCCCAGGGGCGCGGGCTGCTGCGGGCGGGGCGTGGGGAAGGGCGGGCGGCGTGGACTCGGCCGGGACTGCGCGCTGCGTTCGACTGCGCGCCCCTGCGCTCCTCGCGCCCTCTCCCGTTCCTCCGGCTCCTCCGCCCCTTCGACTCCTCGGCTCCTCGGCTTCGGCTCCTCGGCTCCTCGGCTCCTCCGACCCCTCGGCCCGGGAGGGGCGGTGATCATATGATGTTCGGCGGATCAGGGCTGGTCAGCGGCCCACCGGCGAGGGGGAATCATGTTCGGCATCATCAGACCGTGCAAGCACCGGCTGTCCGAACGGCTTCAGGCATCGTGGCTGGCGCACCTGTGCGGGCTCTGCCTCGCGCTGCGCGACGACCACGGCCAACTCGCCCGCACCGCCACCAACTACGACGGCCTGATCATCTCGGTCCTGGTCGAGGCCCAGGCCGCCCGCGAGGACGCCTCCTGGCGGCGCACCGCCGGGCCCTGCCCGCTGCGCGGCATGCGCACCGCCTCCGTCGCCCGGGGTGAGGGCGCCCGGCTCGCCGCCGCCGTCTCGCTCGCCCTCGCCTCGGTCAAGATCCGCGACCACGTCGAGGACCGTGACGGCGTGTTCGGCCGCCGCCCGGTCGCCGTCGGGGCCCGCGCGGTCACCCGGCGGTGGGACCGGAAGAGTGCCGGCAGCGCCTCGGCGGTCGGCTTCGACACCGGCGTGCTGCTCGAAGCCGCCTCCCGGCAGGGCGAGTTGGAGCGGTCACTGCCGCCCGGCGGTTCCGTCCTGCTGGTCACCGAGCCCACCGAGACCGCCACCTCGGCCGCG
This sequence comes from Kitasatospora sp. NPDC058492, assembly GCF_042720685.1. NCBI lineage: Bacteria > Bacillati > Actinomycetota > Actinomycetes > Kitasatosporales > Streptomycetaceae > Kitasatospora > Kitasatospora sp. NPDC058492. The sequence goes on along the minus strand of NZ_JBHXMU010000002.1, from coordinate 184,610 downwards.
TTCGCGCACACCGCCGTCCTCGCCGGGCGCCCCGGCAACGCCGCCCCGCTCGCCGAGGCCGGCCGGCTCTTCGGCCGGCTCGCCCACCTCCTCGACGCCGCCGAGGACCAGGCCGCCGACGCCGCCGGCGGCGCCTGGAACCCGCTGACCGCCACCGGCACCGACCGCGCCGAGGCCGAACGCCTGTGCCGCGACGCCGTCCACGGCATCCGGCTCGCGCTGCGCGAGGTCGAACTGACCGACCGGGCCCTGGTGCACCTGCTGCTCGCGCACGAGACCGAGCGGGCCGTCGAGCGGGTCTTCGGCCCGGCCGCCCACGCAGCCGCCTGCCGCACCCGGAACGCCGGACCCGTCGCCGACGGGTCCGCCCCCGACGGATCCGCGCACGCAACGACCGGCGGGCACCCGCACGCCGCCGCCGGGGAGCACCCGCACGACGCGCCGCCGCGCCAGGCGCCGCCCGGGCAGACCCCCGGTCAGGATCCCGGCCAGACCCCGCTCCCGCCATGGGTCCCCCAGGGCCCCGGCTTCACCCCGATCGGCAGCAAGCCGCCGCGACCGCGCAACCTGCTGGCCGGCTGCGCGGTGTGGGCGCTGATGGCCTGCACCTGCCAGTTGCTCTGCTGCGACCACAACGACCCGTTCAGCCGGGAGCGCCGGGAGGGCTGGTGCCAGCGGCACGACTGCGACTGCGGCGACTGCTGCGACCCTTGCAACTGCTGCAACGGTTGCGATGGCTACGACGGTTGCAGCTGTTGTGACGGCTGCGACTGCTGTGACTGCAGCTGCTGACGTGCCGTACCGTCAGCGGTCCGGATTCCACCGCGCCGCCGGCGGCAGCGGCGACGCCGTCACCTGATCGACCGCCACCGGCCCGGAGCGCCCCCGCGGCACCCCGGGCCGGTCCGCCGGCCCGTACGACTCACCGCGCCGCCAGAGCGGCAGCACCACCACCGGGCGCCGCTCCGGCCCGTCAGGCATCGAACCCGGCCGCCGCCCGGCGCCTCGCCCGGTCCGCCGTCCGGTCCGCCGCCAGCGAGTTCTCCAAGCGCGCCAGCAACTCCCGGAACCGCTCGGTGTCCTGCTCCGTCATCCGCCCCTCGGGCGCCGCCCCCGGCCACTCGGCCGTTATCTCGTTCATGAGTCCGACGTTACGCCCCGACGATCAACAGGCGATAAATGCGGAACGCACGCCTACGGGTGCGGCGGTGAACGGAGCCGGTCCTCTTGGCGCGCGCGGGGGTTGGTGGTTCACTTCTCATGTTAGGCAACTTTCCTAACATGGCACCAGTGCTCGACCGCCTCCCCCCGCGAGAGGACCAGCTCCCCATGGGCCGTAGCCGCACCAGGACACTGATCGCCGCGGCGGCACTCGCCGCCCTGCTCCCGCTCGCCTCCACACCCGCCGAGGCCGCCGCACCCGCCGCGCACGGCGCCCGGGCCGCCTTCCGGCACCCCGGCGTGCTGGTCGGCGACCAGCAACTCGCCTTCCTCAAGGGCAAGCTGGCGGCCGGGGCCGAACCCTGGACGTCCGCCTTCGCCGACCTCCGGTCGAGCACGTACGCCTCGTTGGACTGGCGGCCCCGGCCGCGCGCCACCGTCGAGTGCGGGTCCCGCTCCCACCCCGACAACGGCTGTTCGGACGAGCGCAACGACGCGATGGCCGCCTACGCCCACGCCCTGCAGTGGGTGCTCACCCACGACCAGCGGTACGCCGACAAGGCGATCGAGATCATGGACGCCTGGTCGGCCGTGATCCAGGAGCACACCAACAGCAACGCCCCGCTGCAGACCGGCTGGTCGGGCAACAACTGGTCCCGGGCCGCCGAGTTGATCCGCCACTCCGGGGCGGGCTGGCCGACCGCCTCGATCGACCGCTTCGCCACCATGCTGCGCACCGTCTACGTGCCGCTGCTGTCGCCCGGCAGCCCGCGCAAGAACGGCAACTGGGAGCTGATCGAGACCGACGCCCTGATGGGCATCGCGGTCTTCCTCGACGACCGCGGCCTGTTCGACCAGGCGGCAGGAATGTGGCGCAAGCGCCTGCCCGCCTACGTCTACCTGTCCTCCGACGGCGCCCTGCCGGTGCCGCCGCCCAAAGCCGGGATCGAGGGCAAGACCGCGCTGGTGAATTACTGGTCCGGCCAGTCGACCTTCGTGGACGGGCTGTCGCAGGAGACCTGCCGCGACTTCGGGCACACCGGCTGGGGTCTGGAGGCCGCCGCCCAGACCGCCGAGACCGCCCGGCTCCAGGGCCTCGACCTGTGGGGCGAGGGACGCGAACGGCTGGTCAAGGCCCTGGAGTTCCACACCGCGTACGAGAACGGCGCGAAAGTTCCGAACTGGCTCTGCGACGGCTCGCCGAAGACCGGCCTCGGCCCGGCCGTCCAGCTCGCGTACAACGAGTACCACCTGCGCGAGGGTGTGGCGATGCCGCAGACCGGGCGGTACGTGGCCGCGCGCAGCCCGTTCGGGGCCGACCACTTCATCGGCTGGGAGACCCTGACCCACACCAGCGCGCCCTGACGGCGCGGGCGGGAAGCGGCGGTTCCGGGAGTGCACCCGCCCGGGGCCGCCGTTTCGGCCGCGCCCTTCCCGGGAACGCCCGTTCCGCGCGGCTCACCCCTCGGGGAACAGGCCCTCCAGGACGGTGGCCACCCCGTCCTCGTCGTTGCTGCCGATGACGTGGTCCACCGTGGCCAGCACCTCAGGGTGGGCGTTGGCGACACCGTACGAGGTGCCCGCCCAGGCCATCATCGGCAGGTCGTTGGGCATGTCGCCGAACGCGACCGCCTGCTCGCGGGTGATCCCTCGCCGCCGCGCCAGGTCGCCGAGCGCGGAGGCCTTGCTGACGCCCTTCGCGACGGCCTCGACCAGCCGCTCGCCGTTCGCGTGGTAGACCGTCACCAGCTCGCCGAGCACCGGGCGGGCCAGCGCCAGCAGCTCGTCCGCGGACAGCTCCGGGTGACGGCCGATCAGCTTGGGCGCCGGGCGACCGAACAGCCGTGCGTCGTCGAGGCGTTGCACGGTGGTGTCGGCGTCCCAGGCGCCCGCCTCGTAGTGCGCGTCCCCGGCCAGCTCCTGGGCGTACTCGACGGCCAGCCCGATCCCCGGCACGGCCTCGCGCAGCCGCCGGGCGCTCTCGCCGAGCACGTCGACCGGGATCGGGTTCTCGGCGATCACCGCGCGGGTGCGCATGTCGTAGCCGAATGCGCCGTTGGAGCAGATCGCCACGCCCCGGTGGCCGAAGGCGGCCGCGATCTCGCCCATCAGGCGCGGCGGGCGGCCGGTGACCAGGACGACGAGCCCGCCGGCCCGTTCGACCCGGGCGAGCGCGGCGACGGTGCGGGCCGAGACGGTGCGGTCGCCGCGCACGATCGTCCCGTCGAGGTCGGTGGCCACCAGGCGCGGCGGCCGTATCGGGGTGACGGTGGGTGGGGTGGTGCTCGGGAGGCTCATGGGTCGGTGCTCCGTGCTGGTCGGGGTTTCGGTGGGAGCGGCCGGGCGCGGAGGCGTGTGCGGTACGCGCGCGTACGGCGCGGGCGGTGCGCACGCGGCGTGTGTGTGCACGCGGGGCGCCCGATTCGGTGGTGCAGGGAGCTCGCGGGCCGGGCCCGGCGGTGGCCGGGCGGACGGTCGCCAGACGCTCGGACGGTATCACCGGCGCGGCCCGTTCGGCGGCTGACGGGTGCCCTACGATCGACCGAATGAGCACAGCAGGACGGACTACGGCCACGGACGGGGCGCCGCAGCCCGTCACCCTCGCCCCACTGTCAGGGCCTGGACAACAGCCGTGGAACCGGCAGCGGCTCCGGAGCAACAACGAGTGGCTCCTGCTGGAGCGGCTGCGCTGCCACGGCCCGCTCTCCCGGGCCCAACTCGCCCGCGACACCGGGCTGTCCAAGCCGACCGTCTCCACCGCACTGGCCACCCTCGAACTCGCCGGACTCGCCCGCGAGGCCGGCAGGTTCGCCCCCGAGCGCGGCCGCACCGCCGTCCTGTACGAGACCGACCCGGCCGCCGGGCACGTCCTCGGGCTCGACATCGGCCGGGCCCGGCTGCGGGTCGCCGTCGCCGACCTGTCCGGATGCGTCGTCGCCCGCCGCGACCTGCCCAACCGCGGCCGCTCGGCCGACGCCGTCGCCGACGCCGTCGTCGCGGCCGCCCGCGAGGCCCTCGCCGAGGCGGGCCTGCCCGGCACCGCCGTCGCCCACACCGTGGCCGGCACGCCCGGGGTCTGGGACGAGCGCAGACGCAGCGTCAGGCTCGCTGCCAGCCTGCCCGGCTGGGGCCGCCCCGGCCTGTTCGACCGAATAGCCGACGGCCTGGGCACCACCGTCACCGTCGCCAACGACGCCAACCTCGCCGCCGTCGGCGAGTACACCTACGGCGCGGGCGCGGGCAGCCGGCTCTTCGTCTACCTGCTGGTCGGCACCGGACTCGGCCTGGGCGTGGTCAAGGACGGCGAACTGCTGACGGGGGCGCACGGCGCGGCCGGGGAACTCGGGCTGCTGCGACTGCCGGGCTGCGCCTCCGCCACTGCCACTGCCACTGCGACCACCGGCACCGGCACCACCCTGGAGGAGACCGTCTCGGCCGATGCCGTGGTGCGCACCGCCCTCGACCTCGGGATGCGGCGGCCGCTCACCGCCGAGAAGGTGTTCACCCGGGCCCGGCTCGGCGAGCCCGCCGCGGTCGAGGCCGTCCGGCAGGAGGTGGACCGCCTGGGCTACGTCCTCGCCGTCGTCGCCGCGCTGCTCGACCCGGACGTGGTCGTCCTCGGCGGCGGCATCGGGCGCAGCGCCGACCTGCTGCTGCGCCCGTTGGAGCAGGCCCTGTACGAGCGTTCCCCGCTGCGGCCCCGGCTGGAGCCGAGCCGGCTGGGCCAGGACGCCGTCCTGCTGGGCGCCGTCGCCACCGCCCTGGAGGCGGCCCGCCCCGAGGTCTTCGAGCGGCGCACGGCCCCCGTCCCGGGCTGACGGCCCCGCGGTCCGTCAGGCGCGGGCGGACAGGGCGGCGTCCAGCAGCACGCGGGCGGCCGCCTTGGCGTCGGCGGCGGCGCTCGGGTCGCCGTGCACGGCGGCGGTGGTCATCGCCCCCTCGGCGAGCAGCGCCAGCTGGGCGGCGGTGGCGGGCGGGGCGCCGGCGGCCTCGGCCAGGCAGGCGAGGTAGGCGTTGAACTCCTCCTTGTGCTGCCGGGCGGCCGCCGTGACCGCCGGTGAGACGGCGCCCAGCTCGCCGAAGGAGTTGACGAACGCGCAGCCCCGGAAGTCGGGTTCGGCGAACCAGCGGCCGAGCCAGTCGAAGACGGCGAGCAGCTGGTCGCGCGGCAGCGTGGCGGCGCCGGCCACGTAGGCGGCGAGGTTCGCCCGCCAGCGCCCGTCCCGGCGCCGCAGGTACGCCTCGACCAGGTCGCCCTTGGACGGGAACTGCTGGTAGAGCCGGCGCATCGTCAGGCCGGAGGCCGCCCGGACGGCGTCCATGCCGACCGCCTGGATGCCCTGACCGTAGAACAGCTCCTCGGCCGCGTCGAGGATCAGGCCCCGCGGGTCGTGCTGGTCCATCTGCCGTGCCCTTTGCGTGAGAACGATGGTTCTCCTAGGGTAGCCGCTACAGCGAGAACGATCGTTCTCACCGTCGGCTCCGCCATGCCCGAGGAGACCCCGTGACCGAACAGCGCCCTCCCCTGCCCCCGTTCACCCCGGAGACCGCCCGCCGAAAGGTCCGCGCCGCCGAAGACGCCTGGAACACCCGCGACCCCCACCGTGTCGCCCTCGCCTACACACCCGACAGCCGGTGGCGCAACCGCACCGAGTTCCTCACCGGACGCGAGCGGATCGCCGACTTCCTCACCCGCAAGTGGCACCGCGAACTCGACTACCGCCTCGTCAAGGAGCTGTGGGCGCACGACGGCGACCGCATCGCCGTCCGCTTCGCCTACGAGTGGCACGACGACTCCGGCCAGTGGTACCGCTCCTACGGCAACGAGAACTGGGAGTTCGACCGCGACGGCCTGATGGCGCACCGCCACGCCGCCATCAACGACCTGCCGATCACCGCCGCCGAACGCCTCTTCCACTGGCCGCTCGGCCGGCGCCCCGACGACCACCCCGGCCTCACCGCCCTCGGACTCTGACCCGGCGCCAGGCTCCACTCCCGGTCCCGGCACGGCAGGCCGGGGCGACCGTTGTTCCACGACCGTGACACGGCTCGCACCGGCCGCTGAACTCCCCCTGGGATGCTGCTCCTCGAACGCGAACCGCACCCGAGGGGGGACCTGGAAATGCCCGTGCGCAACAGATTCGGCACCACCGCCGCGCTCGCCGTGATGACCACCGTCGGCGCCGTCCTGCTCTCCGCCTGCGGCCCCGACAACGCCGGCTCGGACGCCGCCGCCCCCGGCAGCGCGGCGCCCGGCGCCACCGCTCCGGGGGCCCCGGCCCCGGGCGGCCCCGCCCGCCCGAGCAACCCCGCACCGAGCACCCCCGCGCCGAGCACCCCCGCGCCCGGCACCAAGGAGGTCAACGGCACCAGCGCCGCCAACCACCTGACCGTCAGCACCGGCACCCGGGCCGTCGCGATGAACGGCACCACCGTCGACTTCGGCACCGTCGTCCGCGACCTCGTCTGGTCCCCCGACGGCAAGCGGGCGGCCTTCATCAACGGCAACGGCGACCTCGTCGTCGCCGACCCCGACGGCGGCGCGAAGGTCACCCTCGCCACGGCCCCCGGCGGCGAGGCCTGGTCCCACCCGACCTGGCAGCACGCCGCGCAGGGCCCCAGCGACCTCCCCGAATCCGCCGAACGCTTCGACACCATCGTCTTCGCCGCCGCCAAGGGCGGCGTCCTGCGCCTGGAGAAGATCCCCACCAAGGCCGTCGGCGGCACCCCCGAGGTGCTCACCCCGCACACCTCCCTGGACGGCAACGCGAACATGCCGCAGCCGCCGCAGACCGGCAACACCTGGGCGGACGCCGGTGGCCGGCACGGCGAGATCGTCTACGCCAACACCCCCGCCGACGAGGTCTACCTCTACGACGACTACATCCGCCCCGCCACCCGCGACCTGGGCCAGGGCTCCCAGCCGGCCCTCTCCCCCGACGGCGAGCACGTCGTGTTCGTCCGCTCCGTCGACGGGCACGACCACCTGTTCACCCGCTCCAGCCGGATCGACCAGAAGGACGAGAAGGACCTCACCCCCGCCGCCGCCACCGACTACACCGAACCCGCGTGGTCCCCCGACGGCAGGACCATCGCGGCCCGCACCCCCGACGGCGTCAGCACCCTCCCCGCCGACGGCTCCGCCGCCCCGGCCCCGCTCTCCACCGTCAAGGGCCTTCCCGCCTACCGGCCGTGAGCCCCCGGAACAACGTGAGCAGCTGACGGCGGAGGGGGCGCGGCAGCTGGCGCGCCCCCTCCGCCGTCGGGCGCTCAGGAGATGCAGGAGATCGTCAGCCTGATGCTGGGGGGCGGGGGCGGCGAGTCGAGGTAGGGGGCGATCCAGACGATGATGCCCCTGCCTCCGTCACTGTCCCTCCACTGCCACCGCTGGTTCGCGCCGAGCCGGGTGCCGTCGCCGTTGGTGATGATCCAGTCGTTGTCCGGGTGCAGGCCCTCGGGGCAGATGGCGGTGACGCCGCTCGGGGAGCCGGTGGCGGACACGGTCTCGGGCAGGTTGTCGGCCTGGGCGGGGCCGGCGAAGGTGGCTGTCAGTGCCACCGCCGCCAGGCCTGCGCCGGCGAGTCGTCCGGGGCGCATGGATGTCCTCTCGTCGAGCGGCCCCTCGGATGGGGGCCGAGCGGTCACATCCGTTGCCACGGCGCCGCATCCGCACGCCCATCGCGCCGCACTCCACTCTTCCGCGCCGGGTGAGGGCGCGCCGGCGGCCTTGGGCGCAGGACAGCCGGGACGGGCGGACGTGGCCCATTGAACCCGGGCGGCCCGATCATCCGTCCTTCACAAGGGGCTTGGGGAATCGCCCGCACGGGTTCGGGCCGGCGCACCGCGGGCGTCAGGCCTTCGCAAGGGATGCGTATGGATCGAGACAAAGTGGCACTGATCGGCTGACCGGAATGCCATATTTTGTCCCGCCCATCACAGAACTCGCAAGGAGAGCACGTGCGTTCGACGAAGAAGCTGTCGGCCCTGGCCGCAGGGATGAGTGCCGTGGCCGTCCTGGGTCTGGCAGGGCCCGCGATGGCCGACGGCTCGTACGACCCGGCCCAGGAGAACTGCAACGCCGCCAACACGGTGACTCCCGGCTCGACCAGCCTGGTGTGGTGCATCCAGGCGGCGCAGCACACCTCGGAGGCCAAGAACCGGGCCCGCGGCGAGTTCGTCCAGGACACGCTCGACATGCTGATCAAGGCGACCGGCGGCAGCTACAACATCATGGTCTTCGACATCAAGGGCGACAACGCCTTCGGAGACCCCTGGTACGTCCACAACTACGAGCAGAGCTTCCAGAACGTCGCCTTCACGTACGACATCGACTACCACGACCAGACCTCGCGCGAGGACCAGACCTACCGGATCTGGATCTTCTCCGGCGGCGGCAGCTTCGCCAACGGCTTCGACGGCGGCTGGGGCAACTGGGGGTTCTACGGCCTCTTCAACCGGACCACCCGCGAGCACACCTGGACGTACCCGAGGGGCACGGGCAGCGCCGGCCAGCATTACAACCACACCGACGGCGTCGTGAACTTCTCCCCGATGCCGTTCCCCGGCGTACCGAGGGACCCGGGCACTCCCGCGCCGGGCGGGCTGCCGGCCACCCAGATCGTCCCCGCGATGCCGAAGGACCCCGGCACGCCGTACGACCCCGGGGTGCCCGCCACGCCGGCCAAGCCTCCCCACACCGGCAAGCCCGGCGATCCGGCCGAGCCCGGCACCAAGCCCGGCACCGGCACCCCCACCGGCTCCGGCCGGCCCGCGCTCAACACGCCCGTGCACCTGCGGACCGTCAACAACCTCGGCGCCGTCGCCACCGGCTCCGGCGAGGGCGCCTCGGTGGTCGCCGGGAAGCCGGGCGACGCGGGCGGCACCTGGACGTTCCGCGACGCGGGCGGCGGCCGCTACCGGATCACCAACGCGCTCGGGCGGGACCTCACCGAGAACACCGGCACCTACTTCGCCAACACCAAGGGGTGGAAGGGCTCTTCGGAGCAGAAGTGGGAGGTGAAGAACGTCTCGGGCGACCGGTACGTGATCCGGATCAGCGACCAGGACTGCCTGACCTACCACGAGGACGGCAAGGAGCTCGGGGTGTGGACCTGCGACGGCTCCGCCGAGCAGCAGTGGACCGTCACCCGCTGACCGTCGCGCCGTCCCGCCCGCCGGCCGCACAGGCAGCTGGCGGGCGGGACGGCGGGTGCCCTTCGGCCGGGCAGGGCCCCGCGGAACAGGCCCAGCGGAACAGGCCCAGCGGAACAGGCCTAGCGGAACAGGCCTAGCGGAACAGGCGGTCGCCGCTGTTGGCCATGCGGTGGGTACCGCTGTGGCGGTTCACCCAGTCACGGACGAGGTTGATGGCGTTGGCGCACTGCCAGCTGTTGTCGTACTCGCGCACGCCGGTGAAGGCGCCGTAGCCGGCGATGATGCCGTCCACACCCGCGTCGCCGAGCAGCTTGTCGACGTACCACGGGTCGTTGTAGGTGGCCGTCCAGGACAGCGTGGCCGCGAGCCGCCCGGCGGCGCGGTCCCCGGCGCCCTTCTTCAGCTCCGCGCACGTGTTGTAGGTGGCCTCCGTGCAGTTGCCGAAGCCCTTGGTGATGTCGGTGTCGCCGTAGTCCATCGCCCGGTGACCGGCCGGGAATCCGGAACCGGACCGGTTGAAGGCGCCCTGGACCTGGTCACGGGTGCCGGTGGACGTGATGCCCTCCAGCGGGCCGAGCTTGCCTTCCAGGCTCTGCCAGCCCCTGCCGCCGACGTCCGGGGTGTTGCCGCCGTGGTACTCGAAGAAGCCGTAGAGCACCTGGATCCCGGCGGCCGTCAACCGCTGCGCCTTGTCGCGCAGTCCGGCGACGCTGCACGTGCGGTTGGGCTGTTCCCCGCAGTAGTTCGGGTCCTTGATGTCCAGCCAGACCAGCGACAGTCGGCGTCCGGCGTTGGCGTTGGAGAGGATGCGGTCGATCATGCTGTCGAAGCTGGGGCCCAGGCGGTTCTCACCGGCCGAGGAACAGTCGTGGTAGGCGCGCCATTCGTTCGGGTTCCACCAGGCGCAGACGTCGATCTCGATGGCGTTGGCGCCGTGGCCGAGCGCGGCGTCCACGCCGTCCAGGGTGTCGACCCGGTGCGCGATGGCGTAGATCGCGTGTCGCGAATCGGCCGCCGCCGCAGGGGTCGTACCGAGCGCGGTGAGGCCGACGATCCCGCACAGTGCCGCCAGCAGCGCCAGCACCTTCCGCGCGCCGGTGCCGTGCCTGAGGTGAGTGGTCAAGAAACGTGCTCCTCGATGTCGGTGCCCTGATGCCGTCGCTGATGGACGGCCGCCCCCGATCCAGGACTGGTCATGTCCGCCTCAGTCTGCCACTGGTTCGTGCCCGGTACGGGGGGAACAGTGCAAATCCTCCGCTAAAGTCCGCCGCGCGAGGCCAACTCGGCCCGGAGCGCGGGCAGCTGCTCGTCGGCGGACTCGTGCGGCAGGAACTCGACCGGATCCAGGAAACGGAACAGCACCCGGCTCTCGGTGACGGCGTACTCGTAGTCGCCGAACCCGACCACCGCCCCCGTGCCGCCCCGCACCGCCCCGCGCACGGCGGCCGCCGTCAGCTCGTCCGCGCCGCCGTGCGCCGCCGCCCGGCGCCGGGCGTTCGGCCGGGCCAGGTACGGGCACACCATCGCCGCGTAGAGCATGCAGGCCCGGTGGCCCGGCCCCTCCATGGTCGGCGCGAGGTTGCGGTACGGCCGCCCCTCGGCGAGCGCGGCCCCGATCGCCGCGCTCTCCGCCGCCCCGACCACGCGCCACACCGGGCCCCGGGCCATGAATCCCCCGCACACCGAACAGAGGCGCTCCAGCGCGCAGTTCGCGCTGCGCTCGTGGTCGGTCAACGCGAACTGCGGCTCGCCGCCACGCCAGGGCGTGATCGCCGGCACCGGATAGCCCCGGACGTCCCGGGGCCGCTCCCCCACCCGCTCCGGCATCGGCACGGCATCGAATCGCACGCCCCCATCCTTGCCGCCCCCCCGCGCCGCTGTCGACCTCCGACGCGGCGGCCGCCCCGCGCGGCGGGCGCGGGGCGGCCGGTGGTCCGGGGACGGCTCCTGGTGGAGGGCCGGGCGGCGGGCCTCAGTTCCAGATGCCGGTGATGTCAGCGGCGTTGGCCGCGTTGCCCGCGTGGGTGGTGGCGCCGGCGAGGTCCTCCAGGGTGCGCAGCACGTTGTAGTGGTTGTAGGTGGCGGCGGAGGTGCTGCCGGGGGTGACGTGGGCGCCGTAGAAGACGGTCGGGATGCGGTTGCCCGCGAGCCGGTTGTCCTCGTCGAAGGTGACCACGAGCAGGCTGTTGTGGCTCTTGGCCCAGGTGGCGTAGGCGCCGAGGTTGTTCTTGATCCAGGTGTCGCCGGTGCCGACCGAGCAGTCGTGCATGTCGCTGCAGAGGTTCGGTACGACGAAGGAGACGTTCGGCAGGGTGGTGTAGTCGGTCGGGAACTGGGCGAAGGTCCTGGCCGAGTTCAACGGGACGTTGCCGAAGCCGAACCAGGGGTTGTGCTTCTGCGCGTACTTGCCGCTGCTGCACGTGGTGCTGCCCTGGGCGGGCAGGGTCTCGTTGTAGCTGGCCCAGGTCCTGCCGGCGGCGGTGACCTCGGAGGCCAGGTTGGGGCCCTGGAGGGCGCCGACGGAGACGCAGCTGTCGTCGGTGACGCCCTGGGTGGAGCCGGAGAACAGGGCGTAGTAGTTCGGCTGGCTGGGGTGGGTGATGCCGAACGACTGGGTGAGGTTGGCGCCGCCGGTGGCCAGGGAGTTGAGGTAGGGGGCGCTGCTGCTGCCGACGACCTGGTTGTAGGCGTGGTTCTCCATCACCACGACGACGATGTGGTCGGGCGCGGGCAGCGCGGCGGCCTGCGCGGTGGCGGCGGTGGCGGCCCAGAGGCCGGCGGAGGCCGCGAGCAGGGCGGCCACCGAGCCGAGGGCGGTGGCGGTGCGGCGGGAGCCGTGCTTGGTGGACGAAGTCATGACAATTCCTCAGGTAGGGAGCGGCCCTGGCGCGGACGCTCGATCAGGGCTGCGCGACGAACCGGTCCGGTACGGCGTCTAGTACGGCGTGCCGTTGGCGAAGTCGCGGGCGGCGGTGGACTCGACGGTGGTCAGCACGCCGGAGTCGGTGGTGATCAGGCCCAGCTCGCGGTTGTTGTTCAGCGAGTTGTCGGAGAAGTTCTCCGAACCGGCGAACACCTTGGCCGAGGGCGTGCCGTAGTCGGCGACGATCGCCTTGGCGTGGATGTACAGGCCCGTGGTCGAGGAGTAGGTGACCACCTGGCCGCCGGCCGTGACCACCTGGTCGAAGTAGCTGCTGTAGGACGAGGGGTTCATGCCCACCACCCGCACGGTGACGCCCCGGCCGGCGGCCGCGGCGACCGCGTCCACCAGGGCCTGGTCGCCGAACTCCAGCTGCTCCAGGTCCAGCGTGTGCTGCGCGCCGTTGATCAGGTCCAGCAGGCGGGCCTGCGAGTCGGTGGGCGACCAGACCAGGTTGTCGCCGTCGGAGGGGATGATCGAGGTCTGGGCGTAGTCGGCGGCGAAGACCTGCTCGATCGCGGCGACGTCGTTGGCGTCGGTGTCGACGACGCCGTAGTCGCGGCTGCTGGAGTAGTAGGTGGAGTCCAGGTTCCCGGTCAGGATCAGGGACTTGGCGCCGTCCACGGTGACGGTCTTCTGGTGGGTGTAGACGAACGCGGAGGAGGAGTACGTCACCCCGACGCCGGCGGCCCGCAGGGCCGAGTAGGCGGCGCCGTTGACCGAGGTGTGCCGGCCGTCGAGGATCACCCGGACGGTGAGGCCGGCCCGTCGGCGGCCGATCAGGGCGTTGACGGCGGTGGTGTCGCGCAGCTCGTACATGGTCACGTCGACCGAGCGGGTGGCCGAGTTGATGAGGTCGTAGACGACGCCGTGGTCCTGGTCCGGGAACACGATCGGCGTGTACGTGGCGGCGGTGGCGGCCTGGGCGGTGCCGGACAGCGGTATCAGGCCGGCGGCGGCGAGCAGCAGCGCGCCGGCCCGGCGCGCGGAGGTGGCCAGGGGCATGCGGAACTCCACGATCGGTGAGGGGGGAAGGCCTGGGCGAAGGTGCGGGAGCACGCGCGAGGCGCCCGAACAGCATCGGGTGGATCGGTCGACGCGGGTAGACGACAGCAGGTAAAACCTTGACCCCGGGTCGGGAAACGGATGGTGCGGCCGATCCGGTTCACTTTGCCAGCCACCGGCCCCGCCGGTGATAGTGGATCTTCGAGGACGTGGCCGGACGCCGCGTCAGCCGAGTGAGAGAACAGAGGATCATGGCGAAGATCAGCCTTCTGCGTCCGCTCGCGGTGGCGGCCGCGGGTGTCGTCCTGCTGGCGACCGGAGCCGCGCAGGCCGTGGCCGCCGACCAGGGCACCACCGGCGCGCCCACCCCGGACACGGCCGCGGTGCGCGCCGCCCTCCAGGCCACCACCGACGCGGGCGCCCCGGGCGCCTTCGCGGTGATCCGCGACCACGGCGACGCCGAGTCCACCCGGTCGCTGGCCGTCGGCAAGGCCGACCTGGACGGCACCCCGATGAACTCCTCGTGGAGGTTCCGGGTCGGCAGCAACAGCAAGATGTTCAACGCCGTTCTCGTGATGCAGCTGGCGGAGCAGGGCCTGATCGACCTCGACAAGCCGCTGCGCGACTACCTGCCGGCCGGCACCCTGCCGGACACCTGGACCATGACGGGCCGCCAGGTCATGGAGCACCGCGCCGGGATCTACGACCACACCAACGACCTGCTGGAGCAGGCCGGCGAGGAGACCACCAGCGCCTTCGAGGCGCGCATCCGCACCAACGTGTACGCGCCGCGCGACCTGGTGGCGATGTCCGTCAAGCACGGCCAGCAGTACACGCCCGGCAGCCGGTACTCCTACTCCAACACCGACTTCGTCCTGATGGGCCTCGCGGTCGAGCACCTCACCGGCCGCCCCTACGAGGACGTCCTGCGCGAGCGGATCATCGAGCCGCTGGGCCTGAGCAAGACCTCCTTCGTCGTGCCCGACCAGGAGATCCAGGGCGCCCACGTCACCGGCTACCTCACCAACGACAACCGCACCAAGCCGCTGCTGGACTCCACCCAGCAGACCGGCTCCTGGGTGTGGACGGCCGGCGCGGTCATCTCCGACGCCGCCGACCTCGACCACTTCCTCACCGCGCTGATGGCGGGCAGCTCCGGCGGGCTGGTCTCGGACGACTCGCTGAAGCAGATGACGGCCGCCCTGGCCACCCCCACCGCCAAGATCAGCTACGGCCTCGGGCTGCGCCGCATCTCGCTGTCCTGCGGCGACGTGTACGGCCACGGCGGCATCGTCCAGGGCTTCCAGACCCAGTCGTTCGCCACCCCGGACGGCAAGCGCTCCGTCGTCGTGTTCGCCAACGCCTCCAACAACGGCTCCGTGACGCAGGGCCTGATGAACGCGCTGGAGCCGGCCTTCTGCGGCAAGAAGCCGACCGTCGCGCCGCGGAACTCGTTCGCCCCGAGCGCCTTCACCGAGAACCACTCGCTGCCGGTGGTCGAGGACACCCGGATCTGACCGACCCGCACAGTCCGCCGCTCACGCGCCCGCACGGCCCACCCGCCGTGCGGGCGTGCGCGTCTCGGGCCCCGGGCCCCGGGCGTTCCCTCGTGCGGACCTCACCCCGTCCGGCGCCGCCCCTGCCGGGGGCCGTCCGCACTGAGGTCGGTGAGCGCCTCGGTGAGGAGTTCGCGGGCCTCCTCGGCGCGGCCCTGCTCGATCAGGGCGGTGCCGAGCTCGGTGAGGGTCTTGGTCATGCTGTCCGGCCGGCCGACCTCCTCGTAGTGGGTCAGGGCCTGCCGGTAGGCCTTCTCGGCGGCCGGCCAGCGCCCCAGCGCGGCGCGGTCCAGGCCGAGTTCGTGGGCCGTCATGGCCGCCGCCAGGTGCATCAACGGCGAGGACCAGCGCTCCACCAGCTCCAGCGCGCCGGCCAGCGCGCGCCGGCGGGACTCCACCGCCTCCTCGGCCCGGCCCGAGTCGCGCAGGCAGTTGGCCGCGCCGCGCAGCGTGACCAGCCGGCCGATCCAGCCGGCGCGGCTGTTGACGGCGGCGAAGGCGTCCGCGGCCCGGTGGTAGGCGTCGATGGCCTCCCGGTGCCGGTGCAGGTGCCGAAGGCCCGCCGCGAGGTAGGTCAGCGCCCAGCCCTCCTGCTCGCGGGCGCCGATCCGGCGGGCCAGTTCCAGCCCCTCGTTGGCCAGGTCGATGCCGCGCTGGTAGCGGTGCAGGCAGGTGACGTACGTCCACGCCAGGTAGTTGACGTGGACGGCCTCGGCCAGCTGGTCGCCGCAGGCGCGGGCCGCGTCGACCGACAACTGGAAGACCTCGGCCCAGATGTCCCAGCTCAGCAGCCGGTCGGAGAACCAGTGCATGGCCTCGGCGGTGTCGATCACCTCCCGGTGCCGGCCGGCGGCGAAGGCCTGGTGGAGGGCGGCCAGCCACTCCGGGTGCTCCTCCTCCAGCCAGCGCGCCGCCTCGGTGAGCGGCACCGGGGGGCCGGTCCGGTCCGCGTCGGCGTCGGGGTCGGCGTCGGGGTCCGCCGTCGCGTGGTCCGGGTCGAACCGCAGGCCGTACTCGGCGGCCCGGTTCAGCAGCCAGTCACCGGCCCTGGCCCGGGCCTGCGCCACCGCCTCGGGGCCCTCGTCGGCGTCGAGCCGCTCGCCCGCGTAGAGCCGGACCAGGTCGTGCAGCCGGTAGCGCTCCGGGGTGGCGAGTTGCACCAGCCCGGCGTCGATCAGCTGCTCCAGGACGAGTTCGGTCCGGCCGGGCGGCAGGCCCGCGTAGGCGGCGGCGACGGCGGCGGTGAAGTCGTGCCCGGCGGTCAGTGCGGAGCGGCGCAGCACCAGCTGGGATTCGGCCGGCAGCCGCCGGTAGGACAGCGCGAAGGCCGGGCGGACGGCTAGGTCCCCGGTTTCCAGCAGGTCCAACCGGTGTTCCTCGGCGGCCAGTTGGCGCACCAGATGGCTGACCGGCTGCTGCGGGCGGGCCACCAGCCGCTGCCCGGCGATGCGCAGCGCGAGCGGCAGGTAGCCGCAGAGCCGGGCCAGTTCGGCGGTGGCGTCGGGCGCCGCGTCGATCCGCTCGCGGCCGGCGATCCGGGCCAGCAGGTCGGCGGCCTCGCCCGGGGCCAGGGCGTCCAGCCGCAGGCGGAGCACCGACTCCAGTCCGGGCAGGGCGTTGCGGCTGGTCACCAGGGTCACGGCGGGCCCGGAGCCGGGCAGCAGCGGGCGCACCTGGCTCTCGTCGGCGACGTTGTCCAGGACCAGGACGAGCCGGCGCTCGCGCACCAGGGCCCGGTAGAGGCCGGCCCGCTCCTCCGTCCCGGCGGGCACGGCGTTGTCGGCGACGCCCAGGGCGCGCAGCACCTGGCCGAGCGCGTCGCGGGCGGAGAGCGGGGTGGCGGCCATGCCGCCGAGGTCGAGCGAGAGCTGCCCGTCGGGGAAGAAGGGGGCCAGGGTGTGGGCGGCGTGCAGGGCGAAGGCGGTCTTGCCCAGACCGGGCTGACCGCTGATCAGCACCACCCGGGGGTGGGCGGGCCGGTCGTCCTCGGCCAGCTCGGCCAGCAGGGCGAGGGCGTCCTCGCGGGCGGTGAAGTCGGCGATGTCGCGGGGCAGCGCGAGGGCGCCGGGCACGAGCGGGGCGGCGGGCGCGGCGTCCCCGGTCTCGGCCGGTCCGACGGGGGCCGGGGCGGGGGCGGCCGGTCCACGGGTGGGGGCGGCGGCCGACACCGGCCTGGTCCCCCGGGGGCGGCCGCACTGGGCGGCCCGGTCCAGCGCGGCGGTTTGCGGGGCGTCCAGGCCCAGCGTCTCGGCCAGGGCCCGGACGGTACGCCGCTGCGGCCCCCGGGTGCGGCCGCGCTCCATGTCCCCGACGGCGCGCAGGCTGACGCCGGCCGCCGCGGCGAGCTCCTCCTGGGTCAGGCCCGCCGCCACCCGGTGCCCGGCCAGCAGGCGGCCGAAGTCGCCGACCCCCTCGGAGTCCGTGCCCGTTCCCGTGCCGCTCACAGCCGTCATGTCCCGCCCCTGCTAGCGCCGTTACTTCTGCCAGGCGTTGTGCCTGATCGACCGTCCCAGGCAGAAGTATTCCCGGGCAGAAGTATGCCTCGTACCCAGCTCTTTCCCAGCATCGAGCGCCCAGCTCAGGCGCCGGGCACCCCGGCGCGGGCCGCGGCGTCCCACCCGCTGGTGGGACGGCCGCGCGTGCTGGTTCTGCCCATAGTTCCGCCTGTGGTTGCGCCGATCGGACGGGACGAACAGGGCGAGCGGGACGGGCGGGACAGGGCTGCTGCTGCGGCGGGGCGGCGCACCGTCAGCGCTCCCCCGCCGCCAGGGCCCGGGCCTGCCGTCTGGCGACGGCGCCCTCGGTGGTACGGCCCAGTTCGCACAGCAGGTCCGCCAGCAGGCCGTGGGTGCGGGACTCCAGCCCGGTGTCGCCGACCGTGCGGCCCAGGGCGACGGCGAGTCGGGCCGTGGACAGGGCGGCGTCGCGGCGGCCGAGCGCCTGCAGGGCGCGGGCCCGGCTCTGGGTGGCGAGGACGGCCTCGGCGCCGGAACGGGTGGTGGCGACCCGGACGGCCTCGTCGGCGTGGACCAGGGCCGGGCCGGGGGCGCCGGCCAGGACCAGCGCGTCGGCGAGGTCGGTGAGCGCGCGGACGAGCAGGTCGCCGACGGCCGGGGTGCGGGCCGCGCTCACCAGGTCGGTCATCAGCGGCAGGGCCTGGTCGTAGCGCCCGGCCCGCAGCAGTGCACCGGCCACCCGGGCCCGGCAGTGGTGGCGCAGCAGTTGGTCGCCGGCCCGGTCGGCGGCGGCCACGGCCCGTTCCAGCTGCTGGACGGCGGTGCGGTGGGCGGCGCGGTCGACGTGCAGGACGGCGAGGTCGGTGGCCAGCCGGGCGACGGCCGCCTGGTCCGCGCAGCCGTGGGCGGCGCGCAGGCCGGCCTCGGTGACGGCGCGCCAGTGCGTCCGGTCGTGGCCGGTGGTCTCGTACAGCAGGCCTATCCGGTGGGCGAGCTGCCAGGATTCGGCGGTCCGGCCGAACTGCTCGGCGCAGACCACCACCGCGCGCAGGGCGCTCTCCTCGCGGCGGAACCAGGCGGCCGCGTCCGCCGGGGCCGCGCCGCCACCCTCGGGCGTCCAGGCCGCGGTGGTCCAGCCTCCGGTGGTCCAGGCCGCGGTGACCGCGAGGTAGTGGGCGATCAGCCGGTCGAGGGCGACGAACCGGTCGTCGCAGGTGAGTTCGGCGGCCTGCCCGGCCGCGTAGCGCCGGACCAGCTCGCGCCGGGCGTAGCGGCCGGGCGTGGTCTCCTCCAGCAGGTGGACGGCGTCGAGGCGGGTCAGCAGGGTGCGGGTGGTGGCGGGCGGCAGGTCGGCGAGCGCGGCGGCGGTGGCGGTGTCGATCACCGCGCCGGGGTGCAGGCCGAGCAGGGTGAACAGCCGGGCGGGGGCGGGCGGCAGGGTGCGGTAGGTGTGGTCCAGGGCGGTGGTGACGCCGATCGGGCCGCGGTCGGTGCCGGCCAGGGTGGCGAGGCCGGTCTGCTCGTCGGCGAGTTCCGCGGCCAGGTCGCCCAGGGTCCAGCCGGGGCGGGCGGCCAGCCGGGCGGCGGCCAGCCGCAGGGCGAGCGGCAGGTGGTCGCAGGCCGCGGCGAGGTCGGCGGCCGCCTGCGGTTCGGCGGCGACCCGGGCCGGGCCGAGGGTCCGGGCGAGCAGTTCGGCCGCGTCCTCGGCGCCGAGCACGCCCAGCGGGAGCGGGATGCCGCCGTCCCGGACCAGCAGGTCGCGCAGCCGGCTGCGGCTGGTGACGACGACGACGGGGGTGCCGGGGGTGCCGGTGTCCCCGTCCCCTGGAGTCCCGACGGCCCCATCCCCCGGCGGGGGCGGGTCGGGCAGCAGCGGGGCGAGCTGCTCGTACGAGCGCGCGTCGTCCAGCACGATCAGCAGCCGGCGGCCGGCCAGCAGTTCCCGGTAGCGCTGCTCCCGCTCCTCGGGCGAGGCGGGCAGGGCTCCCGCCGGCTCGCCGAGGGCGAGCAGGAACCCGGCCAGCACGTCGGCGGGTTCGCGGGGCCCGGCCGGGTCGAAGCCGCCCAGCTCGGCGTGCAGGACTCCGTCGGGGAAGTGCTCGGCGGACCGCTGCAACCAGTGCTGGACCAGGCTGGTCTTGCCGACCCCGGCCGGCCCGGTGACCAGGATCGGGTGGCCGGAGCGGACGGCGGCGGCCAGGGCCTCGTCGAGCCGGGCGAATTCGGCCGACCGGCCGGTGAACCTGCGGTCCGGCGCACCGCGCCTCGGAAGCCGGGCGGGTCTGGGCGGCCCGTCCCGCTCGGGGCCGTCCGCCGACCGCTCACCGGCGTGGCGCAGCTCCGGGCCGGGCGGGCCGGAGAGCCGCGCCACCGCCCGGTCGTACCAGGCCGCCGCCTCGTCCCGGCGGCCGGCCTGGTCGAGGCAGCGGACCAGCCGGGCGGCCAGCGTCTGCCGGGTCGGGTGGGCGGCCGCCGCCTCGGCCAGCTCGGCGGCCAGCTCGCCGCCGCGGCCGGCCCCGAGCAGGCCCTCGGCGAGCCGGTCCAGGGCGCGCAGCCGCAGGTCGGTGACGTGCGGCAGGGTGCGCTCGCGCAGCAGGACGGACCCGCAGTCGACGAGGGCCGGGCCGCGGAACAGGTCCAGGGCGGCGCGCAGCAGGGGCACGGCCGGATCGTGCGGCTCGGGCTCGGTGCTCGCGGCGGGCGCGGCCGGGGCGGGCCGCAGCACGCCCGCCCGGTCGCAGAGCCCGCGGAAGTGCAGCAGGTCCACCCGGTCGGGGTCGCCGGCCAGCAGGTAGCCGGCGCCGCGGGTGCCCAGGGTGAGCCCGGGGCAGTCGAGCAGTTGGCGCAGGGCCGCGACGTGCCCCTGGAGCGCGGCGCGGGCGGTGGGGGGCGCGTCGCCGTCCCAGACCAGCTCGATCAGCTCGTCGGTGCCGACGGTCTGGTTGAGCCGGATGGCGAGGGTGCTCAGCAGGGCGCGGCGTTTGGGGGCCGAGGGTGTGACCGTCGTCCCGTCGTCCCGTCGTACGGCGACCGGCCCGAGCAGGTCGATGTGCATGCGGCCCTCTCCTCCCCTGTCGCCGATCGGATCCGCCGCCGACGACAACCTCCGGCGTCTTCCCGGCGTCGTCAGAGGATAGGCCTGGTCCGGTCACGTGCACGCGGCCGGATGGGGTCTGCTCGGGATTTGTGGATCTTGTCGGGTCGAACGCGGGCCCCGCGGGTTCCGCAGGGCCCGGGCTCGACGTCCGTTGCGCCGGGCGCCGCCACCCGGTGGCGCCCGGGGAGCGGGCGATCTGGCGCGAACAGGACACTTCAGGGCACTACACTGCTCCACCCCGGGGCACGCCCGGGACATCAATGGGGCGGGGGGACGCCCTGCCCGTCGTGGGGTGAAGTGGGGGTACTGGTGCGGATTCGGCTCCTCGGCCCGGTGGAGCTGCGGGCCGGGGCGGACGGCTTCGCCTCGCTGCCGGGGGCGCAGCGCAGGGCGATCCTGGCGCTGCTCGCGTTGCGGCTGGGCCGGGTGGTCGGGGTGGACGGCTTCTGCGAGCTGCTGTGGGGCGAGCGGCCGCCGGCCAGCGCCCGGGCCGCCTTGCAGGGGCACGTGGCGGCGCTGCGCAAGGCGATCGCCGACACCCCGTTCGTGCTGCACACCCGCTCGTCCGGCTACCTGCTGGCCGGTCCGGCCGAGGAGGTGGACGCGCTGTGCTTCGAGGCGCTGACCGACCGGGCCGCCGAACAGGCCGGGCTCGGCTGCGCCACGGCGGACGCGCAGGCGATCGCGCTGCTGGAACAGGCGTTGCGGCTGTGGCGCGGCGAGGCCCTGGCCGACCTGCCCGACACCGCCGTGCGCGCGGCCGTGGTCGACCAGCTGGAGCAGGCCCGCACCGCCGCCGTGCTCAGCTGGGCCGGGCTGCGGCTGCGCCAGGGCAGCGGGGTGGCGGCGGTGCCGGCCCTGGAACAGCACGTGCGGACGGACGGGCTGCGCGAGGAGCTGGTGGCGCTGCTGATGCGCTGCCTGCACCAGGCCGGCCGGCCGGCGGACGCGCTGTCCGCCTACCACCAGGCCCGGGTGCGGCTGGACCGCGAGCTGGGGATCCGGCCCGGCCCGGCGCTCCAGGCGGCGCTCGCCGAGGTGCTGTCCGGGGGCCGGGCCGAGCAGCCGGCCCCGGCCCGCTCGGCGACTCCTCCGGCCGCGCCCCGGGTGCCCCGTCAACTCCCGCGCCGCCCGGTCGACTTCGTCGGCCGGGACGGCGAGAGCCACTGGCTGGACGGCGAGTGCGGCCCGGAGCGCGCCGGTGACGGCCTGGCCCTGGTGGTCGGACCGGCCGGGGCCGGCAAGAGCGCGCTGGTCACCGCCTGGGCACACCGCCGCGCCCCGCACTTCCCGGACGGGCAGCTGTTCGCCGACCTGCGGGGCCTCGACCCGGCCGGCCCGGCCGACCCGGAGGCCGCCCTCGGCGGCTTCCTGCGGGCCCTCGGGGTCTCCGAGGGCGCCGTCCCCGAGGACCGGGACGGCCGGGCCGCGCTGTACCGCGACCGGACCAGGGGGCGGCGCCTGCTGGTGGTCCTGGACGACGCCGCCGATGCCGACCAGGTCGCCGACCTGCTGCCGCAGGGGCCCGGCTGCGCCGCCGTGGTGACCAGCCGCGGCTCGCTGGAGGGGCTGGTGGCCGCCGACGGTGCGGCCCTGCTGCGGCTGCCCCCGCTGCCCCAGGACGACTCGCTGCGATTGCTGGAGCGCGCGCTCAGCCCCGACCGGCTGCGGGCCGAACCGGCCGCCGCCGCCGAACTGGCCGGGCTCTGCGACCACCTGCCGCTGGCGCTGCGGATCGCCGCGGCCCGGCTGGCCACCCGCCCGGACTGGACGATCGCCGAACTGGTCGCCGAACTCGCCGACGAGCAGACCAGGCTGCCCGTCCTGGACGCCGACGGCGCGACCGGCGTCACCACCGAACTCCTCCTGACGTACCGCCGACTCTCCCCCGGCGCCGCCGAGCTGCTCACCCTCCTGGCCGCCCACCCGGGCCGGGAGGTGGACACCCTGACCAGTGCCGCCGTGCTCGGCACCGACCCGGCCACCGCCCGCCGGTCGCTCGGCGAACTCGCCGCCCACCACCTGCTCACCGGTGCGGCGCCCGGGCGCTACGGCCGCGCCGAGCTGGTCCGGCTGTTCAGCACCGGGCTGCTCGCCGAGCAGCCCGAGCCGCGCCGGCGCCTCGCCCGGGAGCGGCTGCTGGACTACTACCAGGCGGCGCTGCGGCAGGGCGGCGAGTTCATCGAGCCGGGCCAGGACGGTTTCGACACGCTCGTCCACCCGCCGCGGGCCCTGCCGCCGGCCGACGGCATCCGCGCCGCACTGGACTGGTTCCAGGCCGAGGAGCCCGCGATCCGCGCGCTGATCACTAGCACCGCCGACGACCCGGACCGGGTCTGGCGGCTGGCCCAGGCCGCCGGCCCGCTGTACTACGGCTCCAGCCGGTTCACCGACTGGCTGGGCTGTCTGCGCGCGGGCGTCCGGGCGGCCGAGCGGTGCGGCGACGAGCTGGCCGCCGCCCAGTTGCACGGCTCCCGGGCGAACGCGCTGCTCGGGCTGGAGCGCCGTCAGGAGGCGGCCGAGGCGGCGCGCCGGGCGGTGGCCGCCGGCGAGTCCGCGACCGGGCCCGCGGGCCGCGCCGCGTACGCCCGCGCGCTCGCCACCCAGTCGCTGATCACCGCGATCCTGGGCAGCGCGACCGAGGCCGCCCGGCTGGCGTCCGGCTCGGCCGCGCTGGCCGTGGAGTCCGGCGACCCCCGGCCGCTGGCCGTCGCCCTGGTCCACCACAGCTGGGTGAGCATGCTGGCCGGGGACCGGCAGGACGCGCTGCGGCAGGCCCGGGAGGCCAGGGAGCTGCTGCCCGCCCGCCCGGTCACCTCGATCCATCTCTGGTCGATGCTGACCGAGGCGCACACCCTGCCCCCGCAGGGGCGCAGCGAGACCGTCGACCTGGCCTGGCACCGGCTGCTGGCCGGCTGCGAGGAGGCGGGCCTGCTCTACCTCCAGGCCATCGCCGAACAGTCGCACGCCGCCTACCTGCTGAGCCGCGGCCGTGAACCGGAGGCCCTGGACCGGCTGCGCTCGGCGCTCGACCGCTTCCGCAGCCACGATCAACTGGCCGGGGTGCAGAGCGAGTTCACCACCAGCCTGGAGGAGTCGCTGAACTCGCGCTCGCCACGCCGGCACTGACCGGCCACCGGGCGTCCGCCCCCGGTCGCCGGGAGGCGGCCACCGGAGGCCGGTCAGCGGGAAGCCGGTCAGCGGGAAGCCGGTCAGCGGTCAGCGCGAGACGGCGGCACCCGAGCGGTCGAGCGCGGCGGCCTGGCCGCGGCCGTCGGCCGGGCCGTAGCCGTGCTCCGCCGCGAGGACCGGGCGCAGCGCCCGGATCGCGTAGAAGTTGCGGGACTTGACCGTCCCCGGCGGCACCCCGAGCCGGGCCGCCGCCTCCACCACCGAGCGGTCCCGCAGGTGCAGTTCGACCAGCACCTCGCGGTGGTGCTTCTGCACCCGGCGCAGGGCCAGCGCGATGTCCCGGGCGACGACCACCTGCTCGTACGGGTCCTCGGCGAGCGGACGGTCCTCCAGCGGCTCGCCGATCACCTCCTTGGCGCGGGCGGCGGCCATCCGGTAGTGGTCGATCGCGATCCGCCGGGCCACCGTGAACAGCCAGGGACGGCTCTGCTCGGCACCGGCCGCCAGCGCCTCGGGGTGCTGCCAGGCGCGCAGCAGGGTCTCCTGGAGGATGTCCTCGGCCTTGCCCCGGTCGCCGCCGGTGGCACGCAGCAGCGCGCGCAGCAGGTAGCCGCCGTGCAGCCGGTGGATCTCGGCGAGCGTGTCCGGGTCGAGGGTCGGGCGGGCCGCCTTCGGCGTGCCGGGCGCGGGGGCGGATCCCGTGGTGGCCGACGGGTCCGTGCCGGCCGGCGGGCCGACGGGCGGCTGGGCGACGGACGTGGGCTGGGCGACGGGCTGCTTCGACACGCGCGGCCTCTCAGATCGGGCAAGGGCAGGGCGACACACCGACCGGACTTCCCCGGCGGCTACAAGCAGCAGACTGCCCGCAGCCGCCAAGGCCGCACCAACGATCCGCCAACGCCCCGGCCCCGCACGGCCGGGCCGCAGGCCAGGAC
The DNA here is from genome assembly GCF_042720685.1 of Kitasatospora sp. NPDC058492. NCBI lineage: Bacteria > Bacillati > Actinomycetota > Actinomycetes > Kitasatosporales > Streptomycetaceae > Kitasatospora > Kitasatospora sp. NPDC058492. Next base: position 160,194 of record NZ_JBHXMU010000002.1, on the reverse strand, counting down.
TCCGCACGGCCACCTCCCGGCCATCTCGCGGCCACTCCGCGCCCATCCCGTGGCCACCAGGCCGCCCCTCAGGCCTCGTTGAGCACGCGCACCAGCTCCTCGACCCCGTCCTCCCCCCGGTGCTCGATCAGCACCGCGACCCAGGTCGCCAGCTGCTCCCGCTCCACCGCCGACCAGGCCGGTGCCGAGGGGTGCTCGTCGACCACCAGCGCCGCCGCCAGCTCCCGCAGCCCCGGTGCGGGCTCCGGCCTCCACCGCTCGGTCGGCAGCGCCCGCAGGGCGAGCCGCCGGGCGGCGGCGGTCACCTCCTCCGCCGTGCCCTCGGGCACCACCAGCGCGGGTGGCCCGGGCCTGCTCGGCTCCTCCTGCCGTACCAGCGCCGCGACGACCTCGCGCACGTCCGGCCCGTCCGGATCCATCGTTGTCCCTCCCCCATCCCGTCCCACGGGAGTCACGCCGGCTGCTCCTGCATGGCACTCGTTCCGCATCGAGTGCCATCCGAAGACGGTATCTACTGACAGCCGGTCCAGCAGAGGGTTTTCCGGTACGGCCGGGCAGCTGCCGCTCAGCTGCCGCCCGCACACCGGTTCGGCCGACGACGAGGTCCGAACGAGAGGACCTAGCCGACCGGCCGGTGCTCGGGGGTGCAGGCCGGGCGGCCGATGCGGTGGGGGGTGGTGCCCATCAGGTCCTCCAAGCGCGGGGGAGGCACAGTGCGCGCCCCGACCCGCTCAACGGGCCGTCCGCCGGGGGCGGTTCACCCTGCCCCGGCGACGGCGCCGGGTGAACCGGAACCGGCCCGTCGTCCGTAGACGTCGCCCGGCTCCACCGGGCCGTGCTGGGCCGCGCACGGCCGGGAGCCCCTTCCCGAGGGGGGTGGGACGCGAGCGGGCCGCAGCGTCCCGCGCTCCCGTTGAACGGTGCTCCCGGCCCGGGCCGTTGAACCGATCGGACGGCCCCGTACCCGGCCGGCGCGGGGGGCGCCGGAATCCGGTGCACCAGACAGGGCCGACACGGCGAGCAGGAGGCGAACACATGGCGGCCGACCACACGCACACCGGGCGGGTGCACCGTCTGACGCAGGGCCCGGACTGGGACCTCGCCCCCGACTACGGCCCCGTCCTCCCGGCGGCCGGCGCCCTGGCCGTCGCAACGGCGACCATCCCGAGCGCCGTCCCCAGTGCCGCGCCGCCCGCCATCCCCAGTTCCGGGCCGAGCGCCGCGCCGAGCGCCGTCCCCGCTGCCGGGCCGAGTGCCGCGCCGCCCGCCGGACACCTCGCCGGGCCGGACTGGCAGCAGCCACTGGATGTGCTCGGGACGGTCCTGGTGCCCCCGCAGGCGCGGCCGGCCCCGGTCGCGCTGCCCCCGGAGCCGTTCGCCCTGCTGCCGCAGCTCCCCCAGGCCGCGCTTCCGGCCATACCGGCCATGCCTGCCCCACTGGCCCCACAAGCCCCGCACTCCGCGCCGCCGCAGGCCCCCGCCGCACGGCGGGGCCGCCGCACCCTGGGCCTGCCCGCCGGCCTGGGCCTCGGCCGGGGAGAGCGGGAACGGGAACGGCTGACGGCGGCCATCCGCACCCCGCTCCACCGCTCCTTCCGGATCGCGGTGATCGGCCTCAAGGGCGGTGTCGGCAAGACCTCGACGACCCTGGCGCTCGGCTCCGTCCTCGCCGAGATCCGCGCCGACAAGGTGGTCGCCGTCGACGCCAACCCGGACACCGGCACCCTCAGCAAGCGGGTCCACCGGGAGACCGGGGCCACCGTCCACGACATGCTCGCCGCCGAGGCCACCATCACCGGCTACATGGACGTCCGCCGCTTCACCTCGCTCACCCCCAGCGGGCTGGAGGTCCTGGCCAACGACTCGGACCCGGCGATCGCCAACAGCTTCAGCGGCGAGCACTACCGGCGGCTCGTCGACCTGCTCGCCCGGCAGTACCCGATCATCCTCGCCGACTGCGGCACCGGCCTGCTGCACAGCTCCATGCGCGCCGTCCTCGACCTCGCCGACCAGCTGGTCATCACCGCCACCACCAGCATCGACGGCGCGAGCAGCGCCGACGCCACCCTGGAGTGGCTGTACACCAACGGCTACGGCTCGCTGGCGCAGCGCAGCGTGACCCTGATCTCCAGCGTCCGCAGCAGCGGCCGGACGATCCGGGTGGAGGAACTCGTCGCCCACTTCGAGAACCGCTGCCGCGGCGTCGTGGTCCTCCCCTTCGACGAACACCTGGCTCTGGGCGGGGAGTTCGACCCGGCCAAGCTGCGCCCCAAGACCCGCCGCGCCTACCTCGACCTCACCGCCCTGGTCGCCGAGGGCATGCACTTCGCCCCGCCCGCCGCCGGCCCCCACGCCGCCGCCGCCCTCCACTAGGGCGTGTCTGACAATTCCCGCCGCGCGCTGATCCGCCGCGAATTGTCAGACACGCCCAAGCCCGGATCGAGCAGCCCGGCGCCTGCACGGCACGGGCGGCACCGCCGCCCGGTGGCGGGCAGCGTCCACCACCGGCCGGACAGGGCCTGAACGCCCCGCCCGTGTCGGTGGCACGGGCGGCCCCGCACCGCCCTGCCGGCCCAGGGCGCGGAGGGCTCCCGTCGGCCCGTCAGACCGACCAGCGGCCAGGGCGCCAGGCCCGGCGGCGGCCCGTCGCGCAGACCACGGCGGTGCCGACGACCAGGGTGACGCCGGCGATGATCCCGCCGGCGATCAGGGTGGCCTGCCGGGCGGCGGGGTCGGGGGGCGGGGACTGGACCAGGGACACCGCCAGGGCGGGCCCGGGGGTGGCCGGGGGCCCGTCCTGGAGGGGGGCGCTGAGGGCGGCCAGGGGGTCGACGGTCCCGTACCCGAGGTGCGGGTCGGGCAGGGCGGTGCCGGGGTGGTAGGCGGTGGCCCGGAGCCGGTCGGCGAGCCGGGCCGGGGTGAGGTCGGGCCGGTAGGCGAGGGCGAGGGCGGCGGTGCCGGCCGCCAGGGCGGTGGCGAAGCTGGGCCCGGCGGCGGTGAAGTAGCCCTTGCCGCCGGGGCCGACGCTCAGCACGGCGTCGCCCGGGGCGACCAGGTCGACCCGGACCGCGTCCGCCGCACCGCTGGGCGGGGCGCCGTTGGGCGCCAGGTCGGAGACCGCCAGGACGCCCGGGAGGGCGGCCGGGAAGGCCGCGACGGGGGGCGAGTTCGGGGAGGACTGGGAGCCGCCGCCGCCGTCGGGGGCGGCCGGAGCGATCACCAGGGCGCCCTTGCCGCCGGCGTAGCGGACGGCGTCGCCGAGTTCGGCCTCGCCCGTCGACAGCGCCAGGCCGACGGCGATGATCCGGGCGCCGCCGTCGGCCGCGTCCCGGATGCCCTTGGCCAGCAGGGCCGGGGTGGTGTTCCCCACGTCGTCGGTGACGGCCACGCCGAGGATCCGCGCCTCGGGGGCGAGACCGGCGAAGCCGATCCCGTCCTGGCGCCGGGCGGCGATCAGCCCGGCGAGGAAGGTGCCGTGGCCGACGCAGTCGCGGGTGGAGTCGCCGGGGCCGTACTCACGCGGCCCCGGCGTGAGGCGGCCCTCCAGGACCCCGGACGCCGGGTCGACCCCGGAGCCGACCACGGCGACGGTCACGCCGGCGCCGCGGCTGAGCTGCCAGGCGGCCTCGGGCCGCAGGTAGGTCTGCGCCCACGGGGTCCGGTCGGTGCCCTTGTCGGAGGGTTTGACGCAGCCGTCCGGCCGTCCGGCACCCCGGTTCTGGCCGATGACGGGCAGCGCGGCCGGATCGGCCGCGCCTGAGGTGGCGGCCGTGCCCGAGGTGGCGGCCGGCGTCGGGGCGGAGGTCGCGGCGGGCCTCGGGGCGGCCCAGGCGGGGGCGGCCGGGACCAGCAGGGCGCCGCAGCAGAGCGCGGCCGCGGCGGCCCGGGCCGGGCGGCCCGGTGCGCCGGTCACACCGCGCTCCCCTGCGGCAGCCCGGGGATGTCCTGGGGCAGCAGCAGGCTGAGCTCGGACAGGTCGCCGACGTCGAGCCGGGCGAGCCGCCCCGCCTGGCGGGTGACCATCGCCTCCAGCGTCTGCCGGGCGAAGCGGCCGTTGCCGAAGTTGCGGTCCCGGGGGACGGCCGCGCACAGCTCGCCGAGGAGGGCCAGGGTCTCCGGTGCGCAGACGTAGCCGGCCTCCTCCGCCTGGCGGCGCACGATGGTGACGAGTTCGTCCGCGCTGTAGTGGTCGAAGGCGATCTGCTGGGGGAACCGGGAGGCCAGACCGGGGTTGGAGCTCAGGAAGCCCTGCATCTCCTCCTGGTAGCCGGCCACGATCACCACGACCTCGTCGCGGTGGTCCTCCATCAGCTTCATCAGGGTGTCCACCGCCTCCTGGCCGAAGTCGCCGCTCGCGGCGCCGCCGCGCGGGGTGAGGGTGTAGGCCTCGTCGATGAACAGCACGCCGCCCCGGGCGCGTTCGAAGGCGTCCCGGGTGAGCTGGGCGGTGTGCCCGATGTAGCGGCCGACCAGGTCGGCCCGGGCGGTCTCGACCAGCTGGCCGCGCGGCAGCACGCCGAGTTCGGCGAGCAGCGCCCCGTAGAGCCGGGCGATGGTGGTCTTGCCGGTGCCGGGCGGGCCGGCGAAGACCAGGTGGTGGCTGATCCGGGCGGTGGGCAGGCCGGCCTCCTCCCGGCGGCGGGCCTGGGTGATCAGGTTGACCAGGTTCTCGACCTGCTCCTTGGCGGCGGTGAGGCCGACCATGGCGCGCAGCTGGTCGAGCAGGTCGCTGCCGCCTTCGGCGCCCGGTCCGCCGGCCGCGGCCGCGCGGGCCGCGTCGGAGTGCTCCTCGCCGAGGTCCTCGGGCAGCAGTCGGGCGAGGTCGGCGTCGGTGATGTCGGCCAGCTCGGCCAGCCGGGAGGCCTGACGGTCCACCATCTCCTCGAACACCTTGCGGGCGGCGCGGCCGTTGCCGAAGTCGGCGCCCTTGGGCATCCGCGTGAAGTGTGTGCCGAGCACCTCCCGGGTGGCGTCGGCGAGTTCGTAGCCGTGCCCGACCGCGGCCCGCTCGACGATGGTGACCAGTTCCTCCGCCGAGTAGTTGCGGAAGTCCACGGTGCGGCTGAACCGGGAGGCGAGGCCGGGGTTGGAGCCGAGGAAGGAGCGCATCTCGTCCGAGTACCCGGCGACGATCACCACCACGTCGTCGCGGTGGTCCTCCATCAGCTTGACCAGGGTGTCGATGGCCTCGCGGCCGAAGTCCGGCCCGGTGCCGCCGCCGGATCCGGCGGACAGCGTGTACGCCTCGTCGATGAACAGCACGCCGCCGAGCGCCGACTGGAACACCTCGGTGGTCTTGATCGCCGTACCACCGACGATGGACGCCACCAGGTCGGCCCGGGCGACCTCGGTGAGGTGGCCGCTGCGCAGCACGCCGAGTTCGGCGAGGATCGCCCCGTAGAGGCGGGCGACGGTGGTCTTGCCGGTGCCGGGCGGGCCCGCGAAGATCAGGTGCCGGCCCATCGGCAGGGCCGGCATCCCGGCCTGTTCGCGGCGCCGGGCCAGCTTGTTGAGGTTGACCAGGGTGGCGACCTGCTCCTTGACCCCCTCCAGGCCGACCAGCGCCTGGAGGGCCGCCTGCGGACCCTCGGGCTCGGGCGGCGGCAGGTCGTCGGCCGGGCGCTCGGCCTCGGCCTCGGCGCCGTCGGCCTCGGGCACGCCGACCGGGCGGGCGGCGGCCGGGTGGTCGTCGGCGCCGGCGGTCGCGGTGCCGTGGCTGTCGGCCCGCCCGTTGTCCCGGCTGGTCAGGTTCTCCACCGAGAGCCGCTCGCTGGGCCTGGTCTGGCACAGGCCCGAGCCGCGGTTGCCGGTGACGGTGCAGCCGGTGATCCGGATCGGTTCCTCGGACTCGGCGCGCAGCCCGTCCCGGGTGTTGCCCACCAGCTCGCAGCCGGTCAGGGCGGCCCGGCTGCCGGCGGCCAGCAGCACGCCGTGCCGGCGGTTGCCGTGCACCCGGGAACGGGCCATGGTCAGCTCGCCGCCGTCCTCGACCACGATCCCGTCGCCGGTGCACTCGGCCACGTCGCAGTCGCGGAGCGAGGCGACGCCGCCCGGACCGACCTCGATCCCCGGGGTCCCTGCGGTCTTGGCCGTCCCCGGCGCGCCGGTCGCGGCGGTACCGCGGACCGTGGTGCCACCGACCTGGGTGTTGCCGCCGTCGGCCACCAGCAGCGCGGCCCGGCCGGTCGCACCCAGCACGCAGGACTCCAGCCGCCCGCGGCCCTCCCGCAGCACCTCGACGCCGTGGCCGCGCACGTCGGCGATGTCCAGTCGGCGCAGCAGCGGGTTGGCACCGTCCCGCACGCTCACCCCGGCGCCTCCCGCGCCGCGCACCTCCAGCCGGTCGAACTCGGCGGCGCTCTCGCCGACCAGTTCCACCCCCGCCTCGCCGCTGTCGCCGACCGCCGTCCGGGTCAGCGACGGGCTGGAGGACTCGTCCACCACGATCCCGGCCGCCTCCGCGCCGGCCACCTCGCACTCCTCGAAGGTGCCCCGGGAGCGGCCGGTGACGTGGATGCCGTGGCCCTTCGTGCGCATCGTGCGGCAGCGCCGCACCACCGGGTCGGTGCCGCCGGTGAGGACCAGGCCGTGGCCCCGGGTGGCGCTGACCGTGCAGTCCTCCAGCAGCACCTGGGCGGTCGAACTCAGGTAGATGCCGATCGAGGCGTCCCGGACGGTGGTGCGCAGCACCCTGGTCGTGCTGTTCTCCTCCAGCGCGATGCCGGGCTTGTCGGTGGCGGAGATCTCGCAGTCCTCGATCGAGCCGCGGCCCTCGCCGTTGGCGCACACCCCGTTGCCCCGGGCGTCGCGCAGCACGCAGCCCCGGATCACGGGGTTGGCCCGCTCGCCGATCACCACGGCGGAGCTGCCGAGGTGCTCGACCACGCAGTCCTCGATCACGCTGGAGCCGGTGGAGGTCTCCACGATGCCGGCCCCGGCCGGGTTGACGACCCGGCAGCCGCGCATCGCCAGGGCGCCCTGCTGACGGGTGAGCACGGCCGTCCAGGAGTTGCCCGCCACCTCGCAGTCCTCCAGGGCGGCCTGGCCGCGCGGGACGTCGACGGTGGGCAGCTCCTCGTCCTGGCCCTGGAGCACCAGCCCGGTCAGCTGGACGGCCTCGGCCACCACCTGCACCACCGCGCCCCGCCGCGGCGAGATCCGGACGCTGCCCCGGGCCTCCTCGGCGGTGATGGTCACCATCTTGGTGATCACCAGGTTCTCCTCGTAGCGGCCCGGGCGGACGCTGATCACCGTGCCGCTGCGGGCCGCCTCCAGCGCGGCGCCGATCGTGCGGTAGCCACCGCCGTCGCGCTGCTCCGCACTGACCGTCAGCACATGGCGGGTCATGGTGCGTTCTCCTCCGTCGTTCTTGGCTGTCGTGCCGGTGCTGCCGTACGTCGGTGCAGCGGGGTCACCCGGTGCAGTTGGCCCGGATCGCGGACGCGGCGTGGTGGGCGAAGGTCTGCTTGTCGCTGCCCTGCCAGTCCTGGCCGCGGTCGTGCAGCGTCACGGCGAGCTTGCCGCCGTTGAGCTGGAAGGGGCCGACCGTGACCCACTGGCCCCGGTTGCCGACCTGGTTGACGTTGAACGAGCCCGACCCCGAACCGCTCTGCACCGTGTAGAGGGACGACGTTCCGCCGACCGCCTTGACGTCCCCGCTGTTCGGCACGTACACCGCCAGCTTGCAGGTGCCGGTGGTGACCGACCCCGTGGAGAACGTCCAGACCACCGAGTTGTCGTGGTCCTTGTTGGCGTCACCCGACATCGGCATCGAGTAGTAGCCGCCGTTGCAGCCGTCCCCCGAGTAGCCGCCGGAGTTGTTCCGCCAGCCCTCCTGGCCCTTGTCGTACCAGCCGCGCGCCTGCGCGCCCCCGCCGCTGCACCCCGGGCCCGCCACCGCGGCGAAGCTCGGCGCCGGCGGCGGGGCCGGCTGCGCGGGCTTGGCCGGGGGCTGGGCGGGCGCGGACGGCGCCGGCTGCTGGGCGGCGGCGGGCGGCGGCTGGGGCTGGTTCTGCGTCTGGGGCTGGGTCTGCGGGGCTCCGCCTCCGCCTCCCGCCGCGGTGCCACCGCCACCACCGCCACCGCCGCCACCGCCCTGGTTGGCCGGTGCACCGCCGCCCGCGTTCTTGCCCGCGTCCGGCTTCCCGCTGGTCGACGGCGCACCGCCGCCCGCCGGGACCCGACCCGCGAACGGTACGGCCTGGCCGCCGCCCTGGTCCGGCACGGCACCGCCGGCCGCGGCGGCCGCCCCACCGGCCGCCGCCGCGCCGGCGTCACCGGGCGGCGGGCCCTCGACCGGCTGAGCGACCTGCACGGGCTGCTCGCCCACCGGGTTCCCCGGAGCGTCGGCACCCGGGACGAACCCGTTACCGCCGTCCTGCTGCGTGTACCCGGCCGGCGGCGGACCGTCCGCACCGGACGGACCGGGGTCGTCCCCGCCGAACTTCGCGATGCCCAGCGGCACCCCGACCAGTACCAGGCCCGCGATCACGGCCGCGGCCACCATCGGCCGCGAGATCCGGCGCGGCCCGACGCCCTCCTCCTCGGCCGGGGACGGGCCGGGGACGGCGGTCACACCGGCGGGCGCCTCGGCGGCCGCGGCAGCAGCGCCCGTGGCAGGCTTCGCGGCCTCGACGGCGGGCACGGCGCCGGCGGCGGGCACCGCCGCGGGCTCGACCTCGGCAGGCTCCGCCTTCGCGGGCTCGGCCTTGGCGGGCTCCGCCTTCGCGGACGCGGCGCTCGCGGACGCAGTGCTCGCGGACGATGCCGGGCGGGCCTCCAACTCCTCGGGCACGACCCATGCCACAGCGGGTAGCTGGATCCCGCCGCCCTCCGCCCCTTCCGTCCGACTCCCCCGGCCGCTCCGGTCCTTGCCCACCCTGGCCCCCTGGCCCTCGATGACGATGCTCGGCAGGGACGGCCGCCGGTCGGCCCCGGTCGAGGCGGCCGAACGGCACGTCCACCCGTCTTGACGGACGCGAGGTGCCCGGAGGTTCAGCTGCGGACGAACTCGTCAGCCGTTCGGCTTCCGGTCCTTGCTCTGGCCACGGCCTTTTCGGGGGCCTCCCCGGCCCCGGCCGTGCCCGGACCCCTGGTTGCTCCCGCCGGCCGGGGTCGACCCGGATCCGCCGGTGGGCTGCGGGGGCGTGGTCGTTTGCGGGGCAGTGCTCGGCTGCGGGGCGGTGGAGGTTTGCGGAGTGGTGGTGGTTGGCGGAGTGGTGGTGGACTGCCCGGAGGCCGTCCCCTTGGTGTCCTTCGGGGCCGAGCTCGACGACTCGTCGGCGTCCTCGAATTCGGAACCCGTATCGGTGTCGGCGGCGGGGTCGGAGTCGGAGATGTACGGCTCGTCATGACTGCCCATTCCGGGCGAGAAGCCCTGGGGGGCGACGATCACACCGTCGACGAAGTCGAGCTTCGCCGTGCCGCCCTTGATGGGCACATCGGTCCCGGTGATCTTCGCCGTCAGGTCGGCCATCGCCTCCTTGTGCTGCGTGATGCAGTTCGGTGCCGCCCAGCCGCCGAAGATCTTTCCGTGGGTACCACCCGTCACCACGACGAAGCCGAGGTCCTTCGCGATGTGCTTGTTGAAGATGGCATGGCCCCAGTGGCACGCCATGCAGTCGCGCTTCCTGCCACCGATCGGCCACGGCGTGAGCCCCAGCTGGTCGGCCCTTCCCTTGCCCTTCTCCTCGGCCGTCGGCCCACTCCCGCGGCTGGGCGCGTCGCCGTCCGAGTCCTCGCTGTCAGAGTCCTCGCCGTCCGTCTTCTCGTCGTCCGTCTTCTCGGCGTCGGAGTCCTCGCCGTCCTTCGCCTCGCCGTCCTTCTTCTGCCCCTCCTCCGTCGCGTCGTCCTTCGCCTCGGCTTCCTGCGTCCCCTCGCTCGCCGCCTTCGCCTTCTCGGCCTCCTCCGTCTCCTTCTTCTTGGCCTCTTCCGCCGCCTTCGCCTCTTCCGCCGCCTTCGCCGCCTTCGCGGCCTCGAACTTCGCCCGCATCCGCGTCTCGACCTCGTTCAGGAGGTCCATCTCACCGTGGAGGCATCCCGTGCCCTTGTTCCTCTCGTTGGGGTGCCACACGATCTTGTTCGGGTTCTTCAGCGCCTCGCGGACCGCATCGAATCCTCCACCGTGGTCGTCGAAGCCCAGGAAGTCCTTGTCCCGGTACTTCCCGTCCCGAATCTCGCGGAGCTTCCCCAGGTCGTGGTTCCTGCCGTCCTGGCCCTCCGGCGTGTCGAGGCTCCTCAGACGGTTGGTCGCATCCGCCCTCTTGCGCGCGTCCATTCCGGAGTTACCCGCGACATGGACCGCGCCGTCAATGACGGTCAGGGCGAGGTGCGGCGTGCCGATGACCTTGAAATTCTCGCCACTGCCGTACCGGTCGACGTCCATCATGACTCGCGCCATCCGGTCCAGGGAGCGGCCGAAGGCTCCGCGCAGCGAGTCGGTCTCCTGTCCCAGGGGTGCGTCAAGGCTGGGCGCGCGCAGGTCGAGAGGCTGCTCGGAGCCGGCTTCGCCGGGCGTTCCCTTGACGATGTAGAGCTGCCCGTCCCTTTCGACCACGCGCGCGATCTGGCTGCCCGACTGCGAGGTCGAGCGGGGCCCCCTGTTCCCTCCCGTCGCCACGGTTCCACGCCCACGACCGGCCCCGGGCACCGCAGCAGCATCGGCGCTAGCCGCACGAGCACGCCCACGACCAGCCCCGGGCGGCACAGCATCGGTGTTGGTCCCACGACCACGCCCACGACCAGCCCCGGGCGGCACCGCATCGGTATTGGTCCCACGACCACGCCCACGACCAGCCCCGGGCGGCACCGCAGCAGCATCGGTGTTGGCCCCACGACCACGCCCGGCCTGGGTTCCGCCGCCGGAGCCGTTCCCGCCCCCCGCTCCGTTGTTCGGCCCCCGCGACTTCGGCGGGGCCGCAGCAGCCGAACTGCTGCCGGCTCCGGCGGGGTTGAGGATCTGCTGGATCAGGTCGGCCGCGGACGGCGGCTGCGGCGGTGCGGGCGGCTCAAGGTCCTCGACGTCCCCCTCGCCGTCGACGGCGTGCAGGAACTCGCGGAAACCCTCCAGCATCCCGTTGTCCGCGCGGGTCGCGTGGACCGGGTTGACCGGGCCTGCCTGGGCGGTGTCCGGCTCCTCTCCGAAGAGCCGCTCCAGGATCGGCAGCAGTTCGGGCTGGTGCTCGCGCACCCACCCGGCACCGTTGTTGCGGGGCAGACGGGTGTCCGGGTCGTTGCCGCGGTTGGTCCCGAGGTACACGTTGGCCAGCTGGGCGAAGAACTCCCGCTCGTCCGAGGACGAGTAGTTGCCGACCAGGTTGCCCTTCTCGTCGTACACCGAGCCGTCGGGCCAGGCCGCGGTCGACCTGGTGTCGAACAGTTGGCTCAGGGTGTCGGCCATGTGGCTGCCCAGGAACACGTCCCGTACGAGTTCGCGCTCCTCGTCGGTCAGGCTGAACTCGTGCAGGGCGTGGGCGAGTTCGTGGGTGGTGGAGGAGTAACCGTCCGCAAGGCCCGACACCTCGCCGGTGTCGGTGTCGGTGTCGGTGTCCTCACCGATGCTGGTCTCCTCGCCGAGCAGGTTCTCCTCGGTCACCGCGATGCGCTCGCGCTCGGCCGCGCCACGGACGGTCTCCCAACGGCGGCCGCCCTCGCCGACGGTGGTGCCGGCCAGGTGGTGGAAGCCCTCGACCTCGGTCATCGCGACGTCGCGCGGCACGACCACCACGCGTACCTCCCGCAGCAGCAGGCCGGCGGCGACCTCCGGATTCTGGAGGACCAGCTCCAGCTCGGCGTGCGCCTTCTGCCGCGCCGATACCGGCCGGTGAACCCGGTGGTCGACATCCACCAGCAAGCGGGCGGCCACCGTCGCGAACTCCGCCGAGGACAGCCCGTCCCGCAGAGGCCCGACGAAGTCGGTGTCCGCCGCGAGGGAGCGACGGGTCTCGGGCGAGAGGGAGTCCAGGGTCAGGAGGCGGTCGTGCGGACTCAGCTCCAGGATGTCGGACGCCCTCGGCGGCCCGGCGGGCGGAGGCGGCGGAGGCGGCGTGGGCAGCGTGGGCGCGACCGGCTCCACGTGCTCAGACTCAGGCGCAGGCGCAGGCACCGGCACCGGCACCGGCACCGGAGCAGGCACCTGCTCCTGCTCGTGCTCCACACGCGGCGGAGGCGGCGGAGGCAGCGTGGGCACAACCGGCTCCACGTGCTCAGCCGCAGGCACCTGCTCCACGCGCGGCGGAGCGGTATCGGGTACTGGTACGGGTTGCACGCTCCAAGGGCCGGGGCCGAAATCGGCGCCGCCGGTGTAGAGGTCCGTCGCGCCGATCTCGATGACCCGGTTGACCTCGGCCTCGTCGTCCGTGGGGCTGACGCCGAAGCTCAGCAGCACCGGTACGCCGTTCTCGTCCGTCCGGCCGGTGGCGACGGCCACGTGGTTGCCCTGACCGTAGACCACGATGTCGCCCTCGCGGGGCAGCGGGGTGTCGTGGGCGGTCGAGTCGTAGCTGGTCCTGGTGTGCGGGAGCAGGCGGGAGATCAGGTTCTTCGTCCACTGCGGTCCGTCCAGACCGCTCGCGTACGTGTCGTGGATCCACTCCCAGGAGACCAGTCCCTGAGAGTGCGCGGTGAGCAGGACGGACTCCCAGCAGTTGAGCGTGCTGCCGGCCGCGAGCGGCGGCGGCTGGTCCGCCGGGCCGTCCAGTGCCCAGGTGGCGAAGTCCGTCTTCTCCAGGTCGAGCGCACCCGAGGCGCGCCATTCCAGGACGACCCCACGCCGGGCCAGGTCGCGCATGGCGTCCGCGACTTGGCGGCCGCCGTCCGGAACGGGCAGGTCGAACCGGCCGCCGAGGTGGTCGGCGCGCAGCGCGAGCAGGCCGTCGAGGAAGGCCTGCGGCGGCGGGCCCGCGGCGGCTCCGGAGGCGTGGGCTCCGGCGAGGGCGGCGAGCGCGGCGTCGTCGAGCAGCCCGAGCTCGTGCAGTCGGCGACCCGCCGCCAGCACGTCGTCCGGACGGTTCACCGCGCCGGGGCCGATGCTGTCGGTGAGTTCCAGGCCGAGCGTGCGGGCCTGCTCGGGCGACAGCGCCGAGCCCAGGTGCCCGGTCACCGCCCGCACCAGCGGCTCGACGGCCGCCTCGGGTACCGGGCTCTTCAACGGCGGCGCGTTGCGCAGCCTGACCCGGCGCTCCTCGATCTTTCGGAGCAGCGGCTCGGCCTGCTGCCGTACGGCCTCGGCGTCCACCGGCTCCAGGGCGCCCAGTTCCTCCAGCCGACGGGTCAACTGCAGGACGTCCGAGGGGGCGTTGTTGTGCCGGCCCTCGGCGCCGACGAAGGCTCCCGAGGCCATCCGCAAGCCCGTCCGGTTTCCGGGCACACCCCGGTTGGCCTGCGCCAGCAGGAACTGGGGCGGCTGCGGGGCGGGTTGTTCCTGCTGGTGCTGCGGCTCGGTGTCGGTGTCCTTCGGCGGTTCCGGGGCCTCGGGCTGCTTGGGCTGCTCCTCGGCCCGGTTCTCCAGCTCGGACTGCTCCTCGGCCTTGTCGTTCTGCTCGGACTGCTCCTCGGCCCGGTTCTCCTGGTGGATCTCCGGCTCGGGCTCCTTGGGCTGTTCCTTGGGCTCTTCCGCGTCCTGTTCCTTGGGCTCTTCCTTGTCCTGCCCGGTGGGCTTCGGGGCGGGCGGCTTCAGCTGTCCGGAGGCGCCACCGAGCAGTTCGGCGACCTGCCCCGCGATGTCGTTCGACGCCGGGGCGGCAGGCTTCGGCTCCGCAGGCTTCGGCTCCTCGGGCTTCGGCTCCTCGGGCTTCGGCTCCTCGGGCTTGGGCTCCGCAGGCTTCGGCTCCTCCTCCGTGTCCGGCCGGAGGCTGTACGGGTCGGACGGCCGTCGGCCCGTGCGCCAGTTCTCCTTGGTGAAGTAGGTGTCGTCCGGCCCGGTGTACTCCCGCGTGATCGACTTCTTCGGGATGCCCACCACGACCGGGACGTCACCGGTCACCGTCCGCGGCCGCCACGACCAGGGGCCGGAGCGGTGCCCGAAGGAGATCGTGAACTTCACGTGTCCCTGGAAGCGCACCAGCGGCTCGGGGAACTTGGAGTTGGCCACGGCCCTTTCGGCGAGGGTGCGTTCACCGCCGGTGCGGCGGCCCGCGCCGCCGCCGAAGGTGATCCCGGCCATGATCTTGCCCTTGACCTTGGAGAACTCGACGCCGAGCTGGCCCATCAGCTGGGTCATCCGGGAGGACAGCGCCCGCTCGGTGAAGCGGGTCGCCAGTTCGGCGGACTGGGCGATCTCCGACTTCTTCTCCTCACGCCCCTGGCCGAGGCCGACCAGTTCGGCCTTGACCGTGACGCTGACCGTGTCGAGGACGCCCAGCCGGAGGGTCTTGACCCGCTCCCCTCCCGCCGTCAGGTCCGGGAGGGCGTCGATCAGGGGGCCCCGGTCGAACATCCGCCTGAGCTTGCGCATGGCGGCCGAGTTCTCGTTCAGCCGGAACTCGTTCCGGCCCAGGGTGGTGAGCAGGTTGCGCAGCGAGCCGACGTCGGGCAGGTCGACGACCAGGTCCTCGGAGCGGAGGCCCTCCCAGACCTCCCTGGGCGGCACGGGGTGGGTGATCTCGTTGGTTCCACGCTTCGGCTTGGCCGTCTCCCGACCGGGGCGCGGGGCCTGGTAGGAGGCCTCCTCCCGGGTGGTGACCGGCTGCGTGTCGGAGGTCTCCAGCAGGACCTCGAAACCCACCTCGACGGCGACGGTGGCCTGCCGGCGACCCCGCCCCCGCGTCGTCGGCGCGGCGGGCGTGCTCGGGCCGCCGGCGCCGTGCGGGGTGGCCGGGGCGGCGTTCTCCGCGTTGCCGTCCTTGGGAGCCTCCTCCTTCAGGGGCTCCTTTCCGGCCTCCTTCGCGGCCTCCTTCGCCGCCTCCTGGTCCCGCCAGGAGCGGGCCGACTCCTGGATCCGCCGGCCCTGCCGATCGAGTTCGTCTCCGAACGGCTTGGGCAGGGGCGCACCCTCAGGCAGCTTCTCGGTCTCGCGACGGAGCGCCTCCTGGCGAAGGCGCTCGGTCCGCGCCTCCTCGGGGAGCGTGCCGCGGACGGGCCGCGCCGACCCCTTGCGGCGCATCTCGACCTGGATCATCGCGGCGCCCTCGAAGACGCTGCCGGCGACCTTGGTCTTGGTCGCCACACCGGTCCGGCCGACGCCGTCGTGCTCCGCGGTCCGTTCCTGGCCCCGGACGTGGCTCAGAGTGCCGCCGGCCACGACGGCGACGGGCACCGCCCCGAGCGGGTCGGTGGTGCCCACCACCCGCGCGGTGAAGGTCTCGTCGGTGCCCCGGTTCTGGCCGGCCGTCCCGTCGGGGCCGCCGTGGGCGACGCCGCTGCTGCCGCCGGTCGCGAACTCGGTCTCGACCGTGTCGGCGGTGTGCCGCATCTCCCGGACCCCGGCCCAGCGGAGCACCACCGTGCCGCCGGGCACCTTCACGAAGAGCTCCTGGCCGGCCATCAGCGCCCGCAGCCGGGACTGCAGCGCTCCCGGCAGCAGGGCAGGCGCCAACCTCCGCCGGACCCGCCCCCAGCTCGCGCCGTACACCTCCCGTCCGCGGCCGTCGAGCTGGTCCAGCAACGAGGTACGGACGACCTGGCCGGCGCCCGTCGGCTGGGCGCCGACGGGGGGCTTCGGCGTCCCGTCCTCCTGGCCGGCCGCGCCGCCCTTGGGTTCCGGGGCCCAGACCCGCAGCACCACGTCGGAGCCGCTCAGCACGCCGGAGGAGACGATCCGCTCCGGCACCGAACGGAAGGTGCCGGGGGCCGGGGCGACGCCGGTCTTCGGGTCGATGGGCAGTTCACGGACCGGGAACACGAAGTCCGCCGCGGTGACGGCGCTCGTCCCGCCCGAGGCGTGGGCGAGATTCCGCCGGTCCGACCGGTCGAGCAGCGCCTTCGGCAGCGTCGACTTCGCCACGATCTCGATGTCGAAGGCCACGTCACCGGTGAACCGGGCCGCGCGCTCGACCGTCTTCTCCTTCTCGGACCGGCCGGTCACGGCGTCCCGCGTCGCGCCCACCGTCTCCTGCACGGCGGACGACTGGCCGAGCGTCACCGCGACGTACGGGAACTTCCCCTCGATCGCCGCCGCCACGCTGACTCCGCTGCGCACGTCGCGAAGCGCCCCGGTGGACGACACCGTCTCACCGCCGCGCTCGAACTCGCACTTCTCGATCAGTTCCTGGTAATCCCGCATGGTCACCTTGGCCCGGGCGACCCGGACCTCGACGGTGAACCCTTGATGCGACACCGAGACGCTCAGGCTGCCTCCGGTGGTGAGGGCCGACAGCCGGGGGCGCAGCGCCGTCTCGTCGAGGCGGGGGGCGAGGGCGGCCTCGACCCAGGCCCAGTGACGGCCGAACAGCGGCTTCAGCTTGGCGCCCACGGCGTCGAGGACGGCCCGCGCGTCCTGCAGTCCCAGCACGGGGTCGGACGGTCCGAGTTCGCCGGTCCGGGACACCCGGGACGGCGGCTGCACGCTGGGCGTCCGGTCCGGCGCGAGGATCGGCTTGGGGGCCTTCGGGAGGAGCGGGATGTTCTCGACGCCCGGCGTCTCCTCGACGACCGGGGCCTCCTCCACCTGCGCGGCCTCGTCGGCGTGCTGGACCTCCTGGCGGTCGAACACCAGGCGGGCCGGGCGAAGACCCTCGCCCTCCGGCGTGCGGTGCGGTGCGGTCAGGGACTGCGGGACGGCCAACAGCGTCCGGACCAGGGCCCGTTCGGGCGCGGTCGAGCCGTCCCCGCCGTTCTCGACGACCTTGAGGTCGAGCTCGACGGTGGCCAGGTAGACGACCATCTTCTCGGCGAACTTCGCGTTGGCGGTACCGCTGACGGAGTCCGCCGCCCGGTCGCCGCTGCGCCACCGGGTGGTACGGCCGGCTCCGCCGGAGGCCGCCATGACGGTGTTGGGGGCCCTGAACTCGGGCCCGCCCTGGAACTGGCCGCCCGCCGCGTGGAAGGAGTTCTCCCGGACGCCGCCGGCATCCGCCCACTCGTTCACGACGTTCAGCTCGGCGTCCTTCTCGAACTCCCGAACGTACTCCAGCTTCTGGACCTTGGCTCCGGCCAGCACCAGGGCGTCCCGCTCGCCGGTCCTGACCAGCAGCGGCGACTGGAGGTCGATGCCGTGGGTCATCCCCGTCAGCAGGGCCCCGAGCCGCTCGCTGCGGAAGGCCCCGCGCACCAACGGGCCGAGCTCGTTCCAGCCCTGAGCACCGAAGGTGCGGCGCCCCAGCGTCTCCAGGACCTCCCTGAGCGGCCCGACGGGCTCGGTGGTGCTCCCGGGAACGTGCGGGACGACATCGAGCACGACCGTGCCCGGCGGCAGTCCGGTCTTGCCCTTCGCCGGGTCGGAACCCCACAGCTCGGGCTTGGGCTCCCGCGCGGGGGAGCCGGGGTCCAGCTCCGGCCCCTGGAGCGGTCCGGGTTCGGCGTCGGGACGGAACGTGCTTTCCGTGCCGCCTGCTTGGCATTCCGCGGTGTCGAAGAGCACCCGGAAGGCCAGCCGTGTCGTCGCCCGCTCCGGGGAGACGACTCCCTCCGGGTCCCAGTGCGTCAGGGCGAGTTCGGCGGTGCCGTCGAAGAGCGTGCCCTTGATCTTGGCCTTGAGGGCGGTTCCGGTCCGCTGGGAGCTCTGACCGATGATGTTCCGGTCGCTGCCGCGCTGCCCGTTCACGCCCCCCGTACCGGCGCCCCCGAGGAAGTCCTTTCCGCCGCTCGACTGCTTGGCCGAGATGGCCAGTGCCAACGCCCGGGCCTTGGCGTCGGACTCGGTGACGGCGCTGGTGACGTCGGTGCCGGTGTTGAACTCGCCCGCATCGGTGTTGCGCAGGTACGTCAGGTCCAGCACCTTCGCCGACACCAGGATGCTGCCCCGGCCGTCGGACAGCGGGATCTCCAACGGCTCGCCGGCCGTCATCGACCTCAGCTGGGTCTGCAGGCTGGGCAGGTCCAGCTGGGCGAGGATCTCGGCCCGCACCGAACTCCAGGCGTCGCCGAACCTCTGCCGCCCGAAGGCCTCCAGCCCGGAGGGCTCGCCGGCCGCTCCGAACAGCGCCGTGTCACCCGCGGCGGCGTTCCCGCGCCCGTGCAGCGTGTCGACGTTCTTGACCACGTCCATCCCGCCCAGCGCCGCCGTCCGCAGCACCCGGGGCGGCGGGGCGTGGCGGATCTCGTCGGGCGCAGACCCGACGGAAGCAGCCTCGGCGGCCGGCGTGACGATCCGCACCGGCAACGGGACCCGCACCGGCTCCGGACGCTGCTCCGCGCCGGTCCGCCCGGTGTTCACCACCAGGGTCCGGGAGAACGGCGGCAGGAGCGTCCGCACGCCCGGGACCCCGGAGAAGTCGAGGTCCAGCCGGACCGTCGCGTCCACCCACAGCACCGGCTCGGCGGTCTTCCTGCGGTGGGTCATCCGGCCGGTCGCGGTGACCGTCACCGCCTTGCTCCGGTCCATCATCGCGCTCACCGGCCCGGACAACCCGGTGTTCGACGCCGGCTTGCCGCTCACCACCAGACCCCCGCCCCACCGGGACCGGCTCTCACGCAGGGTGCCCGCTCCGGCGGACGAGTCGCCGCCGTCCTCGAACTCGAACTTCTCCGTCCGATGCTTCGTGACGGGAGTCTCCAGCGTGGCGCTGATCCGCAGCGTCCCGGAGCCGCCACCGAGGTCCAGGGGCACCAGCAGATCGTCGCCCCGGGTCATCCGCGACAGGTTGGGCTCCAGCATCCCGACGTCGAGCTGCTCGGCGAGCCGCTGCCGGATCTCCTCCCGCCGGCTCGCCGAGACACTTGCGGGCAGCTGTCCGAGTACGGCCGCCACGACCTGGTCGTCCTCCCCGTCGACCAGCACCACCCGGTCGCCCGCGCTGATCCGGCCCTGCTCCGTCATCCGGCCCGGCGGGGCGGGCAGGGGCGGCGCCTTGGGCGGCTCCGGTGCCTTGGGCAGGTCCTCCTGCTTGGGCGGCTCCTGCTGCTGCGGCAGGTCCTCCTGCTTGGGCAGTTCCTGCTGCTGCGGCAGCTGCTGTTCCTTCGGCTGCTCCTGCTCCTTGGGCAGCTCCTGCTCCTTGGGAGGCTCCTGCTGCTGCGGCAGTTCCTCCTGCTGCGGCTCCTTCTGCCCCTCGTGATCCTGCTTCGGCGTAGGTGCAGGCGTAGGCGTAGGCGTCCGCTCAGGCTCCTTCAGCGGCGGCGGAGTCGGCTTGGTCTGCGACTCGGTGACCACAGGCACGTCGGCCGGACGCGGCGTGGTGGGCCGAGGGGTCGTCGGCTGCATCGCGCTGTAGTGGGTGACGCGAATGTCCTCCTCGTTCGAGCGGAGGATGTGGACGATCCGCTCCGACCCCTCGTTCAACAGACGGGGCACGGAGGCCTGGTCGTACACCCTCAGCTGGATGCCGAAGGCGTGGGCGGCTACCACCGCGATCTCGTCGTAGAACGGGGTGCTCCACAGCACCCGGTTGCGCACCGCCATGTCCACGAATCGGCTGAGCGGCAGATCGGTCAGGTCGGACAGCGTCAGGTGCCGGGGATCCCTGTCCCCCGCCTGCACCCACACCAGCTCCCTGAGTGCCGGCATCCGGTCGAGCACGCGGTCCCAGGTCGCCGTCCGCTGCGGCCCGTCCTCGCCCAACACCGCGAGGAGGTGCTCCAGCACGTCTCCTCTACTCAGTCCCAGGTTCTCCGCGCCGGCGATCGCCGCCAACTGCTCACGGTTGAAACCGTCATCGGAGAGCAGGAACCGAAGGGGACTCATCCCCAGGGCGTCGAGGTCCGTCCGCTGCCTGGTGCCTTCCTGCCCCCGGAACCACTGCGAGACGGCCGCGCGTGCGCCCCTGACGTCCAGGTGCCCGTGGCCCCAGGAGTCCAGTTGCCGGGGCGCGCTGGCCAGGATCGACGTGAACAGGCAGTTGCCGTCGCCCGGGACCCGCAGGACGTCGAAGTGCGACCCGTCGCCCACCGACCTCTGCCCCGTCACCGGCCACTCCCGCGTGGCGGGCGTCGGCGGGGCCGCCGGCGGGACGCCGCCCTGCCCGGTCTCGCCGAGTGCCCCGAGGCGCCTGTCCTTCGACTTCGCCGTGTCGTCCTTCTTCTTCTTTTTCGGGTCCACCGGCTTCGCCGGCGGGTGCGAACCCTGCTCGGTGTCCGGTTCCGTACCCGGCACGAACTTGACCCAACGGCCTCGGGTGCCGTGCTCGTCACTGAGGAGGCCGAGCGGGGCGTAGCGCTGACCGGCGGCCACGTTGACCGAGGTCGTGGCCGCCCAGACGACCCTGCCGGTGGCGTTGGCGAACTGCTGCGCCACCACCTGGCCGTTGTCCCCGCGGGCACCCGCCTGGCAGGCGAACAGCACGATCTGGGCGTCGGCGGGCATGCGCCGGAAACTGGGCCGCCTGCGGATGACCTGGCCGAACGCGTCGCCCGAGAGGTGGACCTTCCTGGTCCCGTCCGTCTGCTTCGACAGCGTGGGCAGGAGCGTCGCGAGGTGCGTGGCGTGCGTCATGGCCGCGTAGATCGGGGCCGCGACGTTCCAGGGGACGAGGCCGATCGTGCTGAGGTCGGGGTTGTCCGAGGCCCCGGCGGCCTCAATGTCGTCCTGGTCGTAGAAGTCGGACGGCAGGTACTCGAAGTGCGGGTTGGTCGGGTCGAACCCGTCCCGCACCTTCTCCCAGTTCCGGGTGAGCGAGTCGTCCCGGAAGAGCCGGCCTCCCGACTGCCCGCCGAGCGGGAACAGGATGGGCTGGCTGTCGAGGTCCGTCGCGTCGATCGGGTAGGTCGAGTTCGAGTCGACCAAGCGGCCGTTGTCCTTGTGGACCTTCCTGACCTGGACGGTGTGGGAACCCTGCTCCTCCACGAGGGCCGGGTCCGGCGGAACCTCCTTGATCCAGAACCCCCGCTCCACCTTCGCGCCCGGCTTGTCCCCCAGTGCGGTGCGCAGTCTGCCCTTCACCCTGATGACACCGCCGGACATCGAGGTCGCCACGGAGTTGGTCCACACGGTCCGCCCCGTCGCCTTGGCCAGAGCACGGGGGAACGCCAGGTCCGCCCCCAGGCTCGCAGGGCCGACGAGCACCAGCGGGGTTTCCGGGGTGATGCGGTCGAGCGGCAGGTCGGACGCCACGCCCTCGGCGAGCTTCTCGGGGTCGAGGTCGTCGAGTTTCTTGGGCATCAGCACCAGGAGCGGTTCGGGCCCGGTGACGTCGGTCAGGCTGTAGTGCTTGCTCGTCTCCGGCGCATCGGCGCCGGGCTCGGTCCCAGGCTGTGGGACGGGTTCGGGGCCGCCGTCGGACGCCTTCTTGGGATCGTTCCAGTAGTAGACGTTGCGCGCGGTCTCCAGCAGCTCCGGCGGCGGCTCCGACCAGCTTTCTCCCCGCACCTCCAGCGCGACCACGGCTCCACCGGGCGTGGTCACCAGACGGGTCCGGTACTCCTCCTCGCGCGGCTCCTGCCCCTGCGGCACGGGTTCGACCTGGTCGGGGGCCGCGACGGGCTCCTCGTGCGGTGCGTCCACCGGCGGCGTGTCCGCCGCCAGCCGCTCCCGCAGGGCGGCCCGGAGGGCGGCCCCGGTCAGCGCCGGGTCGACCAGCACGGCCGTGTCCACCAGCCTCCGCAGGTGCTCCGGCACCGGGCGCTGCCGGTCGGGCAGCGCGTGCAGTTCGTGGGCCATGCCGCCCAGCCAGCCGCCGGTCAGGAAGGGCACCCGCATCCGGTACTCGTCACGGGCGAGACGCTCCAGGCGCCGCAACGCCCGGACCCTTTCGAACTCGCGGGTGACCCCACCGGGGGGCGCGTCCGGGTGGAAGAGGTCGTCGTGCAGCTTGAGCAACGCCCCCGCGGCCAGCTTCTCCCGCGAGGACGGCGCGGACGCCGAGGACACCTCGCCGGGCGGTACGGTCGTCGACTCGCCCGGTTCGTTGGCGAGTTCCCTGGCGGCGTGGTCCAGCGCCTCCCGGTCGACGGTGCCACCGGCGCCGTCGATACCTCGGGTCACGACGGATGCCGGCTGAGCGGCCTTCTTCGCGGACTTGGCGGTCTTGGGGGCGAGAGCGGTGTCGTCGCCGCCGAGTCGGTTCCGGTCGGACGCCGGCTCGATGTGCTCCGCCTTGGCCCCGGGTCCGCGCTCCCCCGATCCTCCCGGGAACTCGGGCATCAGGTCATGACGCCGCAACGACTCGACGTTGACGCCCAGTTCGGACGCCAGCCGGTGCCAGGGGTCGGCCACCCCGTTGGAACGGTGTTCGGCGAGCAGCCTCCGCGCCTCGGCCAGGGAGACATCGCCGTGCACACCGCCGCCGCCACCCGACTTGTCCCGCAGGTCGGCCAACTGCTGCTGCCATTCGGCCTCCTCGGTGGCCTCCCGGCGCGCCTGCCGCTCGGTTTCCCGCTGATCCTCCTCGGCCCGCAGACGCTGCCGCTCGGTCTCCCGCTGCTGCTCGCGGGCCTCCTCCTCGGCGCGCAGACGCTCCCGCTCCTTGAGGGCCTGCCGGTCGGCCTCGGCGCGGACGGCCGCGTCGGCCGCCCGCTGCTTCCGGCGCTCGGCCAGCTTCGTCTCCGCCTCCGCGGCCTCCTGTGCGCGCCGCGCGGCCTCCTGCTGGAAGGCCGGATCGTTCTTCTGCTCCTCCCGGCGCTGCTCGGCGGCGTCGCGGCGCTGGTCCCGCTGGCCGGACTCGGTGGCGCGCCCATCGCGGGTGGCGTCCTGGCCGCCCAGCTTCTCTCCCGAGCCGGGGAACTTCTCCGCCGGGGGCTTGCCCTCCGGCCCCGTCGTGCCCGAATCCTTCAGGTCGCCGAACCCGTGGATCCCGGACTTCGGAGCCGGCTGCTGCTGCTCACCACCGTCCGAGCCCTGCTTCTCCTCCTCCTTCGGCGGCGCCGCCGGCGGGTGCTCCTCCTGCGGGCCCGCCACGGTCTCGTCCGTCAGCAGGTGCCCCTCGCCGGGGAACTTCTCCGCCGGAGCCTTCTCCTTGCCCGGATCCTTCACATCACCAAGCCCGTGAACGCCCGTCTTCCGGACCGGAGGCACCGTCCCAGTACCACCGCCCGAACCCTCAACCACCC
>NZ_JBHXMU010000002.1:135905-137024 GCF_042720685.1 Kitasatospora sp. NPDC058492 | reverse complement strand
CCCCATCCTTCGGCGGCACCGACGGCGGACCAGCAGCCGTCCGCCCCTGACCGGGGAACTTCTCCGCCGGAGCCTTACCCTTCCCCGAATCCTTCACATCACCAAGCCCGTGAACCCCGGACTTCCGATCCGGGCGCAGCTGCTCGCCACCACCCGAACCCTCAACCACCCCATCCTTCGGCGGCACCGACGGCGGACCAGCAGCCGTCCGCCCCTGACCGGGGAACTTCTCCGCCGGAGCCTTACCCTTCCCCGAATCCTTCAGGTCACCGAGCCCATGAACCCCGGACTTCCGATCCGGAGACTGCTTCTCGCCACCACCCGAGCCCTCCGCCCCGTCCTTCGGCGGCACCGGCGGAGCATCATCCGTCAGCAAGTGCCCCTGACCGGGGAACTTCTCCGCCGGAGCCTTACCCTTCCCCGAATCCTTCAGGTCACCGAACCCGTGAACCCCGGACTTCCGATCCGGACCTTGCTGCTCGCCACCACCCGGACCCTCGGAGTCGGCGGGGGCCGGCTCCACCTGGGTCTGACTGCCCTCGGACCGTCCTCGGTCCTGCACTCCGCTACCGGCAGGGCCGGGCCCGCCCTCGGGCCGCCCGTCCGAGCCGGAGTCCGGCGCGGCGGCACCGGAGCCGTCGCTCTCCTTCTTGGCGTTCAGATCGTCGATCGTGCGGAATTTGAGCTCCCGTGTCGAACGCGGCCTCTTGGCGTCGGCCAGAGCCTTGGCCTCCTCGCGCTCCACGAAGGACGGATCCGCCAGCGCCTTCGCCTTGCGATCCGCCTCGCCCTGCTCACGCTGCTGCCGGTGCAACTCGGCCTGCGTCAAGTACGCGGGATCGGGCAGCGGCTCCTTCTCACCGTCGCCGCCAGGCTCCTTGGGCGCCTCCTCATCCGCCTTCTGCGGACCAGACGCCTCCTTCGTCTTACGAGCAGCCTCAGCAGCCGCCGCACGATCCTTCTCACCCTGCTCACGCAGTTGCCGGAACGCCTCGGCCTGCGACGAATACCCGGGGTCAGGCTGCGGCTCCTTCTCGCCATCACCCGGCTTCTTGGCCCCGTCACCGTCCGCCTGCGACGTGTCCGACCCCTCCCTCGCCTGACGAGCCTTCTCAGCCT
>NZ_JBHXMU010000002.1:0-135807 GCF_042720685.1 Kitasatospora sp. NPDC058492 | reverse complement strand
CTGCGCACGCAGCTCCCGCTGCAACTCACCCTGCGCACGCAGATCCCGGTGTATCTCACCCTGCGCCGTGTACATCGGGTCAGGCCGCGGCTCCTCCTCACCGTCGCCACCAGGCTTCTTGACCCCGTCACCGTCCGCCTGCGACGGATTCAACGCCTCCCTCGCCTGACGAGCCTTCTCAGCCTGCGCACGCAGCTCCCGCTGCAACTCACCCTGCGCACGCAGATCCCGGTGTATCTCACCCTGCGCCGTGTACATCGGGTCAGGCCGCGGCTCCTTCTCACCGTCGCCACCCGGCTTCTTGGGCGCCTCCTCGTCCACCCGCGGCGGACCGGACGCCTCCTTCGCCTTACGAGCAGCCTCAGCAGCCGCCGCACGGTCCTTCTCGCCCTGAAGGCGTTGTTCCCGGAGGTGTTCGCGCTGGAGTTCGTACTCGGACTTGGGGGTGTCCTTGCGAGGGCCGTTCGGGTCGGGGTCCTTACTGCCTTCCGGCCCGCCCTCGGTCTTGGGAGGCCGTCCGTCGCCCTCCTTGGACGGCTTCGGGTCGGGCTTGTGGTCAGGGTTCGGGTCCCGCTTGGGGTCCGTCGTGCGGTCGGGGTTGTGGTCGGGCTTGTGGTCGGGGTTCGGAGGGTCGGGCGTGTGGTCGGGCTTGGGGTCGGGCTTGGGGTCCGGCTTCGGGTCGGGCTTGGGGTCCGGCTTCGGGTCCGGCTTCGGGTCCGGCTTCGGGTCCGGCTTCGGTGCAGGCCGCGGATCCGGCTTCGGGTCGCCGCCGCCCGCCGTCGCCGTGTTGCCACCCGTCTGCTTGCCCTGGTCGCCCCCGGACTCGGTGGGGCGGCGGGTGGCGGGGTCCGGCGTGGTCCGGCCACCGTTGCCGGTCTGCGAGCCGGGCTTGGAGGTCTTGTCCCCGCCCGGCGTCTCCGTGCCGACCGACGGCTTCGGGCCCGTCGCCTTGCCGCTCTCGGAGCCGGCCGCGTTCGACCCGCCGTCCGTCTTGGACCCGCCCTCGGTGCTGGGCCCGCCGTCGGTGCGGTGCGAACCGGACGGCGGGGTGAGCGAGGTGGTGCGGCCGCCGCCCTCGGTGCTGGTCAGGTGCGGGCCGCCCTCGGTCGGGGCGGGGAGGCGCTCGCCGAGCCTGGGCACCGGGAACGGCGCGGCGTGGCCGGACAGGTTGGTGGCCACGGACAGCAGGGTGAGGGGGTGGAGCGGGTGGAAGTACTTGCTGCCGTCGTGGGGGATGTCGGCGTGCTGGAGGTCCCGGACGAAGTTGACGTACTTGGTCATCAGGGGCGAGGTGAGGCCGTGCATCAGGTGGCGCGCGCCGCCCATGAGGAAGCCGCTGAGGAAGCTCGCACCGCTGGCCGAGAACTCGTGGTTCGGTTCGAAGATCAGGTTGTAGAAGCCCTCGGTCAGGTACTGGTTGAGACCGTTCTTGACCTGCTCGCCGAGCACGTGGCCGAGCACGAACATCGTGTTCATCTTGCCGACGCGGCCGGCAAGTTCGGGAAGCTTCTCGGCCAGGAGCTTGAGTTCTCCGGTGGCGACCTTGGAGTTGTTCGCGATCTCGCGCAGGGCGGCGGCCAGGCCCGCGCGGGCTTCCCCCGACTTGGCCCACTTCTGGGCGAACTCCTTGCCGAACGCCGTTCCCAGCTCGCGGGCGAGGTCCTTGCCGAGGGCGGGGCCGAGGTGCTTCTCGAAGGACTTCGCCATGTTCTCCGCGAACTGGGCCCCGGCCTTGGCGCCGGTCTTGCCGCCGGCCGCGAAGCCCTTGGAGAGGAAGGCGGAGTTCTCCCGCAGGAGCTTTTCGAGGCTGTTGGCGAACTTGTTCGCCGCCTCGTCCCCGATCGCCCGGCCGGCGCCGGCCCCGGCCTCCTTCGCCCCGGCCTTCCCGAGCCCCTTGGCCCCGGCGTTGCCGAGCTCCTTGGCCCCGACATTGCCGAGTTCCTTGGCGCCGAGGTTCGCGAACTCCTTGGTCCCGCCCTTGGCGATCCCGGCGGCCAGGTTCTTCAGCGAGGCGCTCAGTTCCTTCGAGACGAAGAGCTTCCCGAACATCTTGCCGAAGAGCTTGCCCAGGCCCATGCCCAGCAGGTGCAGCGGGCCGGCGATGATGCCGCTGATCGCGCCGAAGATCGCGGCCTGCTTGGTCAGGTCCTTGTCCCACTCGTGCCGGTTGCCCTGCCCGAACTGGATGCCCTGGATGATCCCGTCCATCACCAGGCCGCCCACCACACCGAAGAAGGTGTGCATCAGGATCACCTGGAGGAGCTTCTTCAGCAGGTTGATGATGATCGTCTTGACGACCTGCTTGACGGGCTCGACCGCGAGGAGCGAGGTGCCGGCGGTGAACGGGGACCAGAAGATGGCCAGCGCGATCTCGATCAGCAGCTGGACGATCTGGCCGATGATCATCCACTTCGTGTACTCCACGGTGTTCGCGACCTTGCCCGCGAACTCGCTGAGCTGCTTGCAGAGTTCGGTCGCCGTGGCGATGTAGTTGGTGCCCTCCTTCCCCTGGCCGACGAACCGCCCCATGTCCTGTTCGAAGGCCTCGGCGGTCTGCCCCTCGAACTGCTGCCGGCACTTGGCCACCAGGTCCACGATGTAGGCCTCGAGCTGCGGCAGTTCCTCGGAGAGCGTCTTGTACTCGTCCCGGACGTCTCGCAGCAATCCCTCGTTGGACTCCGGCCACGGCATCCCGGTGAGGATGTGGAAGAAGGTCGCCACGCCGGGCGAGACCTGGATCGAGGAGTGGGCCATGGCGGGGAGCCTCCGGCTGCGAAGCCTGCTGGTGCTGTGCGTGCGGTGCGGGTGGGGAACGGCGCCGTCCGGCGCTATCGGCGGGTCACTTCACCAACCCGGCATTGTGCTCGTCGGTCGAGTCGAACAGGTCGGCCACGTTCATGCCGTTCTTCGCGACGCGCGCCAGCTTGTCCCTGATGCCGCCGACCAGTTCGAGCAGATTGGTGGTCGGCTCGTCCACCTTCTCGTGGTACTGCTTGCCGATCTCGTCGGATCCGGCCGCCGTGCGGTTCACCTTGTTGACGTGGTCGATCTGGCCGTAGACCTTGTCGACCAGCTCGGACATCTTGTCGAAGTCGCCGAACGCCGCCTTCAGGTCCTCAAGTTTCACCAACTGCTTAGCCATTGAACTCCTCCTGCTTGTGGGTCTTGGTCTGGTCGGCTCCCGGCCGCATCGCGGTGAGCGGCTCCAGCAGCGCGTCCAGGTCCAGGCCTCCCAGCATCGACAGCAGGGGGTCCTCCTCCTGGTCGCCGGTGACCGCCAGGCGCAGCGACTCGCCGACCCCGTCGAAGGCGCGCATCGACCGGGTGATCTGCTCGCCCATCCGGGCCTTGGCCTCGTTCAACACGTCCTTGAGGACGGCGGCCAGGTGCGCGGGGGCCATCTCCTGGTAGGCGGTGGTGTGGAAGGTCAGCGCGAGCACCTCGCCCTGCGCGCCCACCTTCACGGTGAGCATCCGGTCCTTGGTCGTCACCGAGGCCGTCGCCGCCTGCAGTTGCCGGGTCATCTCGGCCATCTTGACCTGCTGCTCCTCCAGGGCGGCCATCGCCTGGGCGAGCTGCTCCTCGAACGAGAACGTCATCTCCGTGTTCCTTTCCACTCCCGTGACGCGGCGCCGACTCAGCGGCCGATCACTCCGCTGACCGCACCGGTGTCGGTGCCCCAGACCTCTTCGTCCTCGGCCAGCCAGGTGGTCCGCTGCCGGCCCTTCTCGCCCTGGCCGCCGCCCATTCCGCCGCCCATCGGCGGGACCATGGGCATCCCGCCGCCGCTGGTGTTCACCGAGCGGCCCCGCATCGCGGCGGCCTCCTCGGCGGCGAGCGCGGAGGCCTTCTGGCTCATCGTGGCCTTCTCGGCGGCGGCTGCTCCGGCGCCGGCGACCTTGGCCGCGGGCGGCGGTCCGCCGTTCTCCGCCACCCGGGGGCCGACTCCGCTGCTGGTGTTGAGGATCCGGGGGGCCTGGCCGCCGCCGGAGGTGCCGAGGCCCTCGTACGTTCCCCCACCGGCGCCGCTGAACATCCCCGGGTAGGT
Source organism: Kitasatospora sp. NPDC058492 (assembly GCF_042720685.1). Lineage (NCBI taxonomy): Bacteria > Bacillati > Actinomycetota > Actinomycetes > Kitasatosporales > Streptomycetaceae > Kitasatospora > Kitasatospora sp. NPDC058492. Next base: position 131,759 of record NZ_JBHXMU010000002.1, on the reverse strand, counting down.
GCCGACCGCGCCGAAGCCGTCGTTCTGGTCGAGGCTGCTGCCCCCCGACCCCAGGTTCAGGGTCCAGGGCGTGCCCCCACCGGTGGACGGCGGGCGCGCACCACTGATGTCGCCCCAGGTGATGGTTCCGCCACCACCACTGCCGCTGCCGCTGCCACTGCCGCCCACCGAGGCCCAGGCGTGCTGGAGGTCGCGCGAGCGCTGGATGTAGTCGGAGATCGGCTTCTTCTGGGGATCCAGCAGGGTGCCGTCGTCGGCGATCGAGGAGCCCTTCTCGACCACGATCGGGTTGCCGTTGGCGTCCAGGATCTCCTTGCCGTTGGGGTCGACCACCGTGCCGTCCTCGCGGATGGTCGATCCCTTCGGCACCTTGGCGTTGGGGCCGTACACGCCTCCGCCGGTGCCGGCCGGCACGTTGGCGCCGGGGGGCACCACGATCGGCTTGCCGTCCTTGCCCAGCACCTCCTTGCCGGAGGAGTCGTAGACCTTGCCACCCGAGATGTAGCCGCCGGGCGGGAGGAGGATCGGCTTCTTGTCCTTGTCCAGGAGCACGTTGCCGTCCTTGTCGCGGATCGGCGTCCCGGCGCCGAGGCCGCCACCGTTCCCGCCGGCGCCGTCGCCACCGATGATCGGCGGCGGGGGCAGGTGGTTGTTCTTGTCCCCCTTGCCGCCGCCCCCGCTACCGCCGCTGCCACCGGCACCGTCGCCACCGATGATCGGCGGCGGGGGCAGGTGGTTGTTCTTGTCCCCGCCGCCGGCCCCGCCGTCTCCCCCGCCGGCTCCCCCGCTGCCGTCGCCGAGACCGGGCGGCGGAGGCGCGTCGGGGTTCTTGGGGTTGTTGGGGTCGTTGGGGTCCGGCATCTCCTTCGGCGGAAGCGTGATGCCGACCGGCATGAGATCGAACCCGAGCTTGGTGATCAGCGGGTCGTACGCGCTCCCCAGTGCCGCCATCGCGTCGTCACCGGGCTTGTCCAGGTAGTCGGCGACCTTCTTCAGCCACCTCTCCTTGGCCTTCTGGTCGAGAGCGGCGTAGAAGGCGTCGTTGCGGGGGTCGCCCAGCGAGGAGGTGTCGTACTTCCAGGTGCTCTCCGCGGTCCAGTACATGGGGGCCTTGTGCATCTCCTCCCACAGGACCTCCTGGATGCACTGGTACGGGAACCCGGTGCTGTACCAGACCGATTGCGCCGTCCTGACCGCCTTGATGACGACGCCGATTCCGTACGCCGCGTACTCCAGCGAGGGCCCGTAGTTGGCCCCGACCAACTGGTTGCGCAGGTCGTCGAGTTCGACGGCGAACCGTTCGAGGAGCTTCTTGAACTCGCCCGCCGCGTCGCCCTCCCAGCTGTCGCCCGGGCCGTCGATCTGCTCCGCCCACTTGCGGAACGCTTCGGCCTGGGTCGACAACCACTTCGTGGTGTCCTCGATCGCCTTGGCCCCGGCCAGCAGGCTCTGCGGGTCGATCGTGTCGTTCCCGCGGGTACTGATCGGGAGCTTCTCCTTGGAGTCCGGAGCCACGTCGGTCGAGACGTCCGGCATGATCGGGTCGAGGATCAACTCGGCCTGGTGGTTGAACTTGGAGAGCACGCCGTTGGGGTCGTTCCCCCACTTGTCGTAGTCGATGTGGACGTTGATCTTGAAGTGGCGCGGGCCGCCCTTGTTGTTGTTCGCGGTGCCGTCGTAGAAGTTCATCGCCCACCAGACGTCCGGGTTGCCCAGCCCCGTGCCGTCCGTCAAGTACTTCTGGGTGGTCGCGTCCGAGGGGTCGAAGTACCCGTTCTCGACGGACATGTTCCCGGACTTGATCCATCTCTCGGCCTTCGCTCCCGCGATCTTGTCCCGCGTGGTGATCTCCACCGGAGACTGCTTGGAGTTGAAGGCGGCGAGCGTCGTCTCCCAGAGCATGGGCACGGAGGTCTCCAGGTGGGTCGAGGGGTTCAGGGGTACAGGGAGCCGACCGGAAGGGGAAGAGCGCTACTTCCCGCCGCCGCCACCACCGCCACCGCCACCGCCACCGACGGCGATGACGTCCTGCAGGATCTGCATCACTTGCGCGGCCGTCAGAGCCTCGTCGTGAGCGGTGTCCATCAGGTTCAGGAAGCTCAGGACGTCGAGCCGGCCCTTCTCCATCTGGTTGTGGAAGGTCTTGAAATCACCCACCACGGTGCCGGCGAGGTGCGAGAACCCCTTCGCCAGGTTGGTGCCGCTCTCGAAGTTCCCGGCCAGCAGCGAGACGTAGTGGTGTTTCGTGGTCACCGTGCCCTGGCCGCTGAAGCCCAGCATGGCCGAGTAGCCCGGGTCGGTCTCCAGCTGGCTCAGGTACGACGGCAGGATCGAGTTCGCGAAGTACTCGAGGTCGTCGTGGTTGACGCTGAGCGTGTGGCTCATGTCCGGTGCCGGGGGCCCGGGCGCCGGCGGGGCTAGGGTCGGTGCGTCGGGCACCTTCGGAGGATCCGGCGGTTTAGTGGGCATCGCGCCCGTCCCTCCGGTCGAGCCGCTCCGCGGCCGTCATCAGATGCCCGCCGCGCCGCGCCGGTCCGCGTCGCGGAGCAGGCCGTGCATGGTGCGCAGGGTGTCGGCGCCCTGCTGGATGTCGGTGGTCATGGTGGCGTCCTGGCCGGCCAGCACCAGGTAGAAGGAGTGGGCCGCGGCGGCCAGGTCGCCCTTGAGCTGGTGCTCGGCGGTCTGGATGGCCTGGAGGCAGTCCTCCATCGCGGAGTGCATGCCGTTGCCGGCCTGGGTCAGGGCGTCCGCCGCCTCGTCGATGTTCGCGTGGTGGAGCTCGATGCTTGCCATGGCTGGTCCTTTCGGTCGGCTGGGGTCCGGCCCGGGCTGCCCGGGTCCGGCAGGTCTGTCGGCGCGGGCTGGATCAGAGGTTGAGGCCCTTGTAGACCTCGTCGCCCGCGCCGCCGCCCCAGCTGTTGGTGACGCCGTAGGCCTCGTCGTGGGCGGAGTTGATCTGGGTGTGCCCGGTGGAGAACCGGTCCTGGAAGGTGGCGTAGGCGCTCTTGAGCCGCTGGTACCGGGTCTGCCAGTCGTCGATCTTCCCCTGGTAGGCGGTGCTGCACGCGGCCTTGAAGTGGTTCTGGACTTCGAGGTTGACGTCCTCGACCTGCTGGCCGGCCCGCATCATGGCCTGGATGTGGGTGTCCAGGGTCGCCAGGACGGTCTTGACGGCCGCGTCGTCGGTCTGCAAGCCCGGAGGAGTGGTCATTGCGCTGCCTTTCGTCGGTACGGGTTCTCGGCTGCGGCGGATGCCGCCCGAGCGGGTCGGCCGACCCGGTCCATCTGCTTCAACGGACGCGTGCCGGGGGGTGGTTCACCTCGCGCAGGACGGTCCTGAGGGCCGCGGCGCGGGGCTCGCGGCGCCGGTCAGCGCGGCCGGGTCGAGGCTGGGGCCGGTCGGCAGCAGGGACAGCAGGGCCTCGGGGACGGCCGAGGGGACGACCTCGCCGTAGCCGAGCTGTTTGACCGCCGCGGCGGAGGCCAGCGGGTACTTCACCCCGGCGTCGGTGACCAGGTACAGGGTCGCGCCGACGCCCGCGCTGGACAGCGCCCGCACCAGGGCGCCGCCACCGGGCTTGACGGCGATGCTGTCGGCGCCGGCGCAGGCCGGGTCCACGCCCGGCTGGGCGGCCGGCGGCGGGCCCTCGACGGCGGCGGCGTCGACCAGGGTGACGGAGGTGGTCGGTGCCTGGTCGGTGAGCCGCAGGTCGGCGCAGACGCCCCGGTTCTGGGGGATCGTCACCAGCTCCGGCGGCGCGGCCGGCAGCCCGCCGGCGGCGGCGGACGGCTGGGCGGCCGGGGCGGTGTGCCCGGTGAGGTCGGCCGGGCCGAGCTGGACGGGGGCGACGACGTCGCCCCCGTAGGCGGCGCTCTGCGTGCGGGGGTCGTTGCGCAGCAGCTCGAAGGCCATCCGGCTGAGCGGGGTGAACCCCGCCGTGGTCAGCAGGTAGGGGTCGCCGCCGGGGCCGGTGAACAGCTGGCCGACCCGGGTGGGGTGGGCGCCGAGCTGCGGGCCGGCCTTGCCGCGCTCCCCCGGGTCGGGAGCGGCCAGGTCGGGGCCGGCGGCCAGCGCGTTGAGGAAGGCGGCCGTCACCGGGTAGGGGGCGACGGCGCTCTGGCCGAGGGCCTGGCGGGCGCCGTTGACGGTGTCCAGGCGCAGCCGGCGGCCGTGCCAGAGCAGGTACTCGGCGCCGTCCGGGGCGGCGACCAACGCGCCCTGGCCGTCCGTCAGCCCGGTGCCGCGGTGGCCCGGGCCGACCGTCAGGGCCAGCTCCGCCAGGCGGCCGCCGGACGGGCCGGGCCGGCTGACGGCGCAGGCGAGCCAGGGCGCGTCGGCGAGCTGCTCGGCCCCGGGCAGGCCGTCGGGGGCGCCGAGGATGCCGATCGGGACGCCGCGCGGGGTGTCGGCCAGCGAGCGCACGCTGACCTGGTCGACCACCAGCTGGTCGCCGGCCAGCAGCCGGGCGCTGGCCTCGTTCAGCACGGGGTGCAGGCTGCCGTCCAGGAAGAGGTAGCGGGCGCCGCTCTCCTTCACCACCACCAGGGTGCCGGGCTTCTGCCAGCCGGTGGCGCCGCCGGGGACGATCACCCCGTACACGGCCGCCACCAGGCACACCACCACGGCGATGACCAGCCCGATGACGGTGCCCCGCGAGGTGCGCCCGGCCGGGGTGTCGGCCGCGTCGGGCTCGCCGCGCAGCATGCCGGTGGCGAGCCTGCCCATCACGAACAGGTGGGCCTGCACCTGGTCGCGCTTCGACTGCATCTCGTGGTTCTCCTCGGGGCGGCGGAAGGTGCGGGGCCGGGCGGCGCACGGCGCAAGGTGCCGGGCCGGGCCGGGCGGCGGGAGGTGCGGGGCCGTCAGGGTCCGGCGGCGGGAGGTACGGGGCCGTCAGGGTCCGGCTCAGCCGGCCAGGGCCCGCAGCTCGTGGTAGACCCCGGCCACGGCCAGCGCCAGCGGGATCACGGCCATCCCCGCGGTGGTGTGCAGCAGGTCCGCGGCCCGGCCCCAGTAGGGCAGCAGCCGGCGCCCGGGGATCGTCCAGGAGACCACCGCGAGGGCGGCCGCCAGGGCGAGCAGGCCGACCAGCACCAGCAGGCGCCCGCCGCTCCGCTCGCCGACGGCCAGGTGGCCGAGCAGCAGCGCCAGGCCGTAGGCGCCGGGCAGGAGGACGGACAGCCGCTGCGGGATGCTGCCGATCGCCCGGGAGTGCAGCAGCAGCAGGACGGACAGGGTCACCGTCAGGGCCGTGGCCGCCCAGCCGGATTCGCCGGCCACCAGGGTCAGGCATCCCGTGAGGACCGTGCCGAGCGCCAGGTGGAAGGCCGTCAGGAAGCCGTCGGCGACATCGCTGCGGCTGCGGACGGTGGCGCTCGGGACGGGCGCGATGCCCTCCTGGAGCTCCTCGGCGTTGCGCGGCAGCGCGGGCAGCCGCAGCCCGGACAGGCGGAAGCAGATCCCGGGGACGAACGCCCCGAGGATCACCGCGAGCACCGCCAGCACGGCCGCCACCTGCGGGCCCTCCTCCCCGCCCAGCGTCAGCCCGCCCGCCACCATGACGTACAGGGCGAACAGCACCGCGCCGAGGAACAGCGGCGCCGAGCAGCCGACGGCGGCCAGCGCCAGCACCGCCGCGCCGGCGGCCGCGCAGCCGCCCGCCAGCATCCGGGCGCCGACCGCGCCGGCCCCGCCGCCGGCCGGCAGCAGGGCCCCGGCCATCGCGAGGTAGGGCACCGCCATGGCACCGAGCGCGGTGCCCGCGCCGGCGTCGCCGACCGCCCGGGAGGCGCTCAGCGCACCCAGCAGCAGGAGCAGGCCGGTGACGGCGGCAGCAAGGGCACGGGTCTGCTCCGGGCCGGGGAGCAGCAGCACGGCGAGCCCGCCGGCCAGGACGGCCACGGCCAGCCCGAGCGCCACGTGGTGGGTGAGCGCCGGGCGCCAGGTGTCGGAGCGGGCCCGCATGCCGGTGGCGACGCCGTCGGCCAGGTCGTCGTAGTGCACCTCGGGCAGGGCGTCGCGGCGCGGGCGCAGGTACAGCTCGTCGCCGTCGTGCAGGTCGAGCGCCTCGGCGCCCAGCTCTTCGTCCAGCGGCGGGCCGCCGAGGCGCTGCAGGACCCAGCCGTCGTGCTCGACGCCCTGTTCCTCCAGCTCGGGGCCGGCGTGCGCGAGGACGGCCGGCAGCAGGTCGGCCAGCGGTACGTCGGCGGGGACGGCGAGTTCCAGGACCGCCTCGGGCGTTCGGAACCTCAGTCGGCACAGTCCGGCGACGGCGGTCCCGTTCGCGCTCCCGTTCACACTTCTCCCTTTTGCCCTGGCCTCCGAACGGCATGGCGAGGTGACGGCCCGGGGGCGCCTGGGGGATGGACGAGCCCGGGCGTCACCTCACCAGGAGGCACGGACGGCGGGGCCCGCAGGGTTCACCGCCTGCCGGAATCCGTTTCGCTGCGGCCGTTCGCGGGCGTTCACAGCCGTTCACGGCCGTCCTCGGCGTCGGCGCCGCGCCCGCCCCGCCGAACCGGGTGAACCCGGCCGGGCCCGCCGCCCGTCGTCCCGGGTGGACGGTGCGCGTCCCGGGCCGCCGACGCAGCGAGCGGCCGTTCCCCTGCGCGAGGAGCCCTTCGTTGAGTGTGGTGCTGGTCAACCGTCCGCCGCGGCGCCCTGGCCCGGCGATGCCCGACGGCGAGATCCAGTTGCAGGAGCCGCCCGTCCTCCCCGAGGCACAGAGCGGCATGTCGAACATGATCGCCATGGCGCCGATGGCGCTCAGCTCGCTCTCGATGGTGTTCATCTTCCTGCGCCCCGGCGACAGCGGCGGCATCCTGACCTACGTCGCGATCGGCATGATGGCGCTGTCCGCCGTCGGCATGCTGGTCACCCAGCTGATCCGAGGCGCCAGCGACCGCAAGCGGGAACTGCGCGCCGAACGCCGGGACTACCTGCGCTACCTCTCCCAGGTCCGCCGCCAGGTGCGCGGCCACATCGCCCGCCAGCAGGAGGCGCTGGCCTGGCGCCACCCCGCCCCCGACGCGCTCGGCTCGCTCGCCCGCACTTCCCGGCTGTGGGAGCGGCGCAGCACCCACCCCGACTTCGGCGACGTCCGGATCGGCCTCGGCCACCAGCGGCTCGCGGTGCGGCTGGCGCCGCTGTCCACCAAACCGGTGGAGGACCTGGAGCCGCTGTGCGCGCACGCGCTGCGCCGCTTCATCAACGCCTACGGCACCGTCGCCGACCAGCCCATCGCCGTCTACCTGCGCGGGTACGCGCAGGTCCTGCTGCGCGGCGACGACCGGGCCGCGACCCGCGCCCTGGCCCGCGCCATGCTGGCGCAGCTGGCGCTCTTCCACGCCCCCGACGAACTGCGGATCGCCGTCGTCACGGACGCCGAGCACCAGGCCGAGTGGGAGTGGACCAAGTGGCTGCCGCACGCCCTGCACCCGGAGGACACCGACGGCGTCGGTCCGGTGCGGCTGGTGGCCGGATCCGTGGTGGAGGTCGAGCAGCTGCTCGGCGACGAGTTCGCCGGCCGGCCCCCGTTCGAGCCGGAGAGCCAGCCCGGCCGGGACGAGCCGTTCACCGTGATCGTGCTGGACGGCCCGCAGGCCGGGGCCACCAGCCGGGCCGCGCTGGCCGGCTGGCGCAACGCCGTCCTGCTCGACCTCGGCGACACCCTCGACTGGAAGCCGCTGCGCTTCCGGCTGCGGCTGCGGATCGAGGACGGCCGGCTCGCCATGATCGGCGCCGACCGCAACCACCGGGACGACGTCACCGACCTCGGCCGGCCCGACGCCCTGTCCGCGACGGTCGCCCGCCGGCTGGCCGCCCAGCTCGCCCCGTACCGGATCGGCGACTCGACGGAGGCCGGGGAACCGCTGGCCACCGACTACGACCTCGCCTCCCTGCTCGGCATCCGCGACCTGCACCGGCACGAGATCGCCCAGGGCTGGGCCGGGCGGGGCGTCCGCGACCGGCTGCGGGTGCCGCTCGGCGTCTCCGGCGACGGCACGCCGGTCGAACTGGACATCAAGGAGTCCGCCCAGGGCGGCATGGGCCCGCACGGCATGCTGATCGGCGCGACCGGCTCCGGCAAGTCCGAGCTGCTGCGCACCCTGGTGCTGTCGCTGGCCCTCACCCACTCCTCCGAAGTGCTCAACTTCGTCCTGGTCGACTTCAAGGGCGGCGCGACCTTCCTCGGCCTCGACCGGCTGCCGCACACCTCGGCGGTGATCACCAACCTCGCCGACGAAGCCGCCCTGGTCGACCGGATGCGCGACGCCCTGCACGGCGAGCTCGTCCGCCGCCAGGAACTGCTGCGCTCCGCCGGCAACTACAGCTCGCTGCTCGACTACGAGACCGCCCGCGCCGCCGGCACCCCGCTGGACCCGCTGCCCACCCTGTTCGTCGTGGTCGACGAGTTCAGCGAACTGCTCGCCGCGCACCGCGACTTCATGGAGCTCTTCATCATGATCGGCCGCCTCGGCCGCTCCCTCGGCGTGCACCTGCTGCTGGCCTCCCAGCGCCTGGACGAAGGCCGGATGCACGCCCTGGAGTCGCACCTGTCCTACCGGATCGGCCTGCGGACCTTCTCCGCGATGGAGAGCCGGGGCGTCCTCGGCGTCCCCGACGCCTACCAGCTGCCCTCCCAGCCCGGCAACGGCTTCCTCCGCAGCGACATCGCCACCCTGACCCGCTTCAAGGCCGCGTACGTCTCCGGCCCCTACCGGGCCCGGCGCCCCGCCACCGCCCGCCAGGAGGCCGCGGCCGGCCAGGTCGCCCGGTACGGCACCACCTACGTGGCGCCGCGTCAGCCCGTCGCCCTGCCGGCCGCCGAGGAGCCCGAGGAGACGCCGGAGCAGACCCACACCCTGCTCGACCTCGCCGCCGAGAAGCTCACCGACGCCGGCCCGCCCGCCTACCAGGTGTGGCTGCCGCCGCTGGGCGTCCCGCCCACCCTCGACCAACTGCTGCCGCCCCTCGCCCCGCACCCCGAGCACGGCCTCACCACCGAGAGCGACGCCGACCGCGGCACCCTGACCGTCCCCATCGGCGTCATCGACCGCCCCTTCCAGCAGATCCGCGACCTGCTCACCGCCGACCTCTCCGGCGCCGGCGGCCACGTCGGCATCGCCGGCGGCCCGCAGAGCGGCAAGAGCACGCTGCTGCGCACCCTGATCACCGCCCTCGCCCTCACCCACACCCCGGGCGAAGTGCAGTTCTACTGCCTGGACTTCGGCGGCGGCACGCTGTCCTCGCTGCGCGGCCTGCCGCACGTCGGCGGCATCACCGGGCGGCACGACCCCGAGCGGGTGCTGCGCACCATCGCCGAGGTCAACAGCATCCTGAACCAACGCGAGCAGCGCTTCGCCGAACACGGCATCGACTCCGTCTCCGCCTTCCGCCGGCGCCGCGCGGCCGGCGAACTGCCCGACGAGCCGTACGGCGACGTCTTCCTGGTCATCGACGGCTGGAACACGATCCGCCAGGAGTTCCCCGACCTCGCCCCCGCCCTCACCCTGATCGCCCAGCGCGGCCTCAACTACGGCATCCACCTGATCGTCGGCACCACCCGCTGGGGCGAGGTCACCAGTGCCCTGCGCGACCTCTTCGGCACCCGCTTCGAACTGCGCCTCGGCGACGCCGTCGACTCCGCCGTCAACATGCGGGCCGCCGCCACCGTCCCGAACATCCCCGGCCGGGGCCTCACCTCCGACCAGATGCACTTCCTCACCGCCCTGCCCCGGCTGGACGGCAGCGGCACCTCCGCCGACCTCGGCGAAGGCGTCGCCGACCTGGTCGACGCCGTCGCCGACCACTGGACCGGCCCGCGCGCACCCGAGATCCGGATGCTGCCGCTGCAACTGCCCGCCGCCGCCCTGCCCGCCCCCGAAGGCCGGCTGCGCATCCCGCTCGGTCTCCAGGACGTCTCGCTCACCCCGCTGTGGCACGACTTCGAGGAGACCCCGCACCTGCTGGTCGTCGGCGACAGCGAGGCCGGCAAGACCAACCTGCTGAAGCTCGTCGCCGCCGGCATCACCAGCGCGTACCGGCCCGACGAGGCCCGGATCATGCTCATCGACTACCGCCGGGTCCTCCAGGACGCGGTGCCCGAGGAGTACCGGCTCGGCCACGCCGTCAGCGTCGACGTGCTGCGCCAGATCGTCGACGGCGCCGCCCGCGCCATGGCCAACCGGTTGCCCGGCGCCGACATCGCCCCGGCCCGGCTGCGGCTGCGCGACTGGTGGCAGGGGCCCGAACTCTTCATCGTGGTCGACGACTACGAACTGGTCTCCGGCTCCCCCGGCGGCCTCAACGCCCACCCCTTCGCGCCGCTGCTCGACTACCTGGCGCAGGGCGCCGAGCTCGGCCTGCACCTGATCGTCGCCCGCAGCGCCAACGGCATCGGGCGGGCCTCCTCCGACCAGCTGCTGCGCAAGCTGGAGGAGGTCAACACCCCGGTGGTGCTGCTGTCCTGCCCGCCCAGCGAGGGCTTCCTGTTCGGCTCCACCAAGCCCCGCGCCTTCCCGGCCGGGCGCGGCCTGCACATCACCCGCCGGCGCACGGTCCAGGTGCAGACCGCCGTCATGGCAGAGGACGGGGACGAGGGGTGAGTCGGCCGAGTCGGGTGAGCCGGTGAACCCGGCGAGGCGAGGCGGCCGTAGAGCCTGGTGACACGTGCGGCAGACGCGGCCGCGCGGACGGAGGGCGGGCGGGACGATGAGCACATCAGCGCAGGCGGCAGGGGACGCGCCGGGCGCCGCCCCGGCGAAACGCCGACTGGCCTTCCGTCGAAACACCCCCGCCGCCGGGCCCGCCGCCCTGCACCAGGTGGGCCCGCACTTCGTCATCGCCCCCGGCGGCACGGACGGCACCGGCCCGGCGGCCCTGCCCGCCGCGATGACCGCCGCGCTGGGCCGGCTCACCGCCGTCACCCGGACCGTCACCGTCCTCGCCGCCGCCCCCGACGCACCGGCCGTCCTGTTCGGCCGGCTCGACGAGCTGACCCGCACCGCCACCGCCCGGGACGCCACCGCGCTCGTCCTCGCCGCCTCCGGCCTGGCCACCGCCCCGGACACCGGGCCCCGCCCCGCCGAACGGATCGCCGAACTGACCGGCATCGGCGTCGTCGCCCCGGACGGGCTGGTCACCCTCCGCCCCGACGGCACCCTGCTGACCAGCGGGCCGACGGACGACGCGCCGTCCTCCTGGTGGCTCTGCACCCCGGCCGGACAGGTGCGCCGGCTCGGGCCGGTCTGGCCGCTGCCGACGGAGCCGGCCGCCGCACCGGCCGGCTCGACCGACTCGGCTGGCTCGGCTGGCTCGGCTGGCTCGGCTAGCTCGGCCGCAGAGACCGTGGTGATGGAGCGTCCGATGGCGGAGACCGCCGTGCTGGAGCTTCCGGTGGCCGCGCCCGTCGTGGCCTCGCCCGCGCGGGGCGTTCCGTTGGGCGCCGTGTCTGCACCCAGCCCCGCCGCAGCGGCCCCGGAGCCCGCCGCCCCCGCCCGGCGCGTCGAGGCCGCACCGCCCGCCGCGCCCACACCGCCCGCCGCGCCCGCCGACCCGCTGGTCACCGCGCTGCCGCACGGCTACTGGTTCCGCAGCGAGCCCGACCCCGACGGCCCGTCCGGCCCGCTCACCAGGGCCACCGCCGACGAGGGCACCGTCATCCTCGTCGTCGGTCACCCGGGCACACCCCTCCCCCCGGCCGCCGAGCTCGCCGCCCGGCTCCGCCGCCTGCTCCCCGGCCCCGAGGCCGACCTGCTGCTCAGCGCCCCCTGGGCCGCCACCGGCGCGCTCACCGCCCTCGCCACCGGGCTCGCCACCGAACTCGGCCACGACCTCCGGGCCGCCGTCGGCCTGCCCATGCGCACCACCAGCGGCTTCTCCTCCCGCGTGCTGGCCGCCGACGGCACCCCCGCCTGGGAACCGTGGCTGACCGAGCTGACCGCCTCCCCCACCAGGCGCCGCGTGGTCGCCTCCGCCTGGCGCACCACCCCCGGCGGCCCGGCCGCCTGCGGACCGGCCCTCTACGAATCCCCGGTCACCGGCTGGCGGTTGGAGGCCGTGCCGGCCGGCCTGTGGCTGCGCCCCGAGGAGCCGCCGCAGGACCGCGGGCCCCGCCTGCGCGACCCCGACCCGGCCCACCCGCTGCTGATCGCGGGCGCGGACGGGCGAACGGTGCCGCCCGAGGTGCTCGCCGTCCTGGACGAGCTGCGCGCCGCGCTCACCACCCCCGGTGCGACCGCACCCGAGCTGCTGATCGACGGCGCACGCCGCGGAAGCTTCCTCCCCGCGGCGCAGCCCGCCCAGCCCACCGTGCCGGCCACCGTGCAGGCCGCCGCGGTCGACCCGCAACGACCGGCCCCCGAAGGCGAGTTCGCCACCGCCGCCACCATCACCGCGGCCATCCCGCCGGCCTCGGCGGTCCGGACCCAGACCGCCGCCACGGCCGACCCCGACGCCCAAGTCCCCGCCCCGGACGAAGAGTTCACCACCGCTACCGCCACCCTCCCGGAGCCCCCGGCCCCGGTCCCGGTCCAGGCCCAGCCGCAGATCCCCGAACCGGCCGCACCGCCCGCCGCCGAAGCACCCACGCCCGAACCGGCCCCGCTCCCGGACCCCGAGCCCGCCCTCGAACCCGAGCCCGAGCCCGAACCGGTCCCCGAACCCGAACCGGTCCCCGAACCCGAGCCCACCCCCGAACCCGAACCGGCCCCCGCCCCGGAGCCCGAAGCCCCCACCCGCGCCCGCCTCCTCGCCCCCGACGGCACCGCCGTCTCCGGCCGCCCGAGCACGGCCGCCGAGCGGACCGCCTTCCGGGCGCTCCTGGGCGAGCACTTCCAGCGCTGCGCCAGCCGCGCCGAGCAGGTCGCCATGCGGCTCCCGGCGCTGCGCTCGCACTCCCGGGACGACCTCAAGAGCGACCTCGCGGCGGTCTACCTGCACCACGTCGACACGGGCGTCCCGGTCCTGCACACCGAGCTGGTCGTGGCGGCCCGCCGACCGGGCTCCGGGCCGCTGGACCCGTACCTGGCGTGCCTGGGATCCGGCCTGCGGCGGCTTCCGAACCACCGGGGCGCCGTGCTGCTGGGCGCCGACGCGGGCGAGGAGGAGCTGCGTCACTACGTGCCGGGGACGCTGCTGGTGGAGCCCGCGCCGGTGGTCGGGACGCCGGCGTTGGAGGTCGTACCGGGGACGCCGGTCGAGTTCCTGGTGTGGTCCGCGACCGGCCGCCGCACCTCGGTGATCGCCGAGGACGGCGAGCCCGAGGTGGTGTTCCCGCCCGGTTCGTGGTTCTCCGTCCTGGAGGTCATGCCGGGCGAGGACGGCGAGCCGACCCGCGTCCTGCTGCGCGAGGTCGGCCCGGGCGCCACGGCCGGGACGGCGGACGAGCGCGACCAGCAGGCCCTGGAGCGGCTGCTCGCCTGGCAGGCCCGCCGCGACCTGCTCGCCCCGGAGGACCTCCGCTCCCCGTCCCGCCCCGAGCGACTCCGCCTCACCCCGGGCGTCACCGCCGCCCGGTGACCGGCGTCGGCCGGAAGGGCTACGCCACTGACGCCGGGCCAGTTCAGGCCGGCCCTCGGACCTGACGGATCCGCCGCCACGTCCTGCACCAGATGCCGACACGGCTTCCCCGGCGCGGACTTGACGGTGGCTCCCGCACCGCCCGACAGGCCGACAAGTTGTCTGTACAGCTCCGGGCCCCTTGGCGGCCATCGGATCGTCATCGAACTCCCCGGCCCCGGTCACCTCGGTCGCTTAGAAACGTGACTGGTCCGGGTCGAACCGATGGTCCGGCGCCCGTCAGCAAGGAGCCCCACCCGATGAGTCCGATGCCCGAACTGTCGCGCCGCAGCCTGCTCGGCGGCGCGGCGGCGGCCGCCGTGCTGTCCGCCCTCCCGATCAGCGTCCAGCAGGCGCTCGCCGCGCCGGCCAAGCCCGGGCGGCTGGCGGACATCCAGCACGTCGTGGTGCTGATGCAGGAGAACCGCGCGTTCGACCACTACTTCGGCACCCTGGCGGGCGTCCGCGGCTTCGGCGACCGGACGGCGGTGCGCGGGGTCAACGGGCGCTCGGTGTTCCACCAGCCCGACCCGGGCCGCAAGGAGGGCCACCTGCTGCCCTTCCCGATGAACGCCGCGCACACCAGCGCCTACCAGCAGGCCGCGCCCGCCTTCGGCTTCGTGGACTCGATGAAGGCCTGGAACGACGGCCTCGCCGACGGCTCGGTCACCCGCCGCTCCGGCGGCTGGCTCGGCCAGGGCTACTACGAGAGCGCCGACATGCCCTTCTACCACGCGCTCGCCTCGGTGTTCACCACCTGTGACGCCTACTACGCGTCCGTCCAGTGCAACACCAACACCAACCGCGACCACCTGATGACCGGGACCAGCGGCGGCACCGTACGGGACACCCCGGTGACCGACAACACCGAGATCCCCGGCGGCTACGAGTGGACCACCTACGCCGAGCGCCTGGAGCGGGCCGGCGTCAGCTGGAAGACCTACCAGGCGCTGGACAACTTCGACGACAACGCGCTCGCCTGGTTCGCCCCCTTCGTCAAGGCCAAGCCCGGCGAGCCGCTGTACGAGCGCGGCATGCGGGCCGTCGGCGACCCGGCGAAGAAGAACGACCCGTTCGCGATGGGCGACGCCCTGGTCGACGCCTTCGCCGCCGACGTCCAGGCCGACCAGCTGCCGCAGGTGTCCTGGATCGTCGCCCCGGCCGCGCTCTCCGAGCACGCCAACTACGCGCCGCCGAACGGCGAGCACCTCACCGCCCGGCTGCTCGCCGCCCTGGCGGCGAAGCCCGAGGTGTGGCAGAAGACCGTCTTCATCCTCAACTACGACGAGCACGGCGGCTTCTTCGACCACCAGCTGCCGCCCGTCCCGCCGCTGGCCACCGGGCGCGGCAAGTCGACCGTGCCGGTGGACGGCGAGGTCGTCGTCCGCGTCAGCAAGGGCTCCGCCACCTACCACCGGGTCGTCGGTCAGGACGGCAAGTACCGGGTCAAGGCCGCGGACGGCTCGTTCGCCTGGTCCGACACCCTGCCGGCCGGCGAGACCCTGGTCTCCGGCCCGTACCCGATGGGCCTGGGCGTGCGGGTGCCGATGGTCGTGGTCTCGCCGTGGACCCGCGGCGGGGTCGTCGACTCCACCGTCTACGACCACACCTCGGTGCTGCGCTTCCTGGAGCAGCGCTTCGGCGTCCAGGAGCCCAACATCAGCCCGTGGCGGCGCACCGTCTGCGGCGACCTCACCAACGTCTTCGACTTCTCCGGCCGCAACCCGGCCTGGCCGCAGCTGCCCGACACCAGCGGCAACCGGCAGAAGGTGGTCGACACCGGCAAGCTCCCCGCCCCCACCGTGCCCAGCCCGCAGGCCTTCCCGCAGCAGCAGCGCGGCACCCGCTCGGCCCGCCCGGCGCCCTACGACCTGCTGGTCAAGCCCCGGCTGAAGGGCGGCGAGCTCACCCTCGACCTGGTCAACCAGGGCCGCCAGGGCGCGGTGTTCGCCGTCTACCCGGCACCGGGCGGCGCGCCCCGGCACTACACCGTCGGCGCGAAGAGCCGGCTCTCCGACGTCTGGACGGTCGGCCCGGAGGGCTACGACCTGCGCGTCCACGGCCCCAACGGCGCGCTGTGGCACCTGCGCGGCGACGCCGCCGGCACGTACGAGGTGTCGCTGTCGGAGGAGCGCAACGGCAAGGTCCTCGAAGTCGACGTGATCAACCGCTCGCGCACCGCCCAGACCTTCCTGGTCGGCGACCTCGCCTACGGCGACGGGCTGCGCGAGGTGCGGGTCGCGGCCGGCGACGACCGGACCGTCAACCTCGCCGTCCGGCCCGAGGGCTGGTACGACGTCGCGGTGGCCGTCCGCGGGGACCTCACCTTCCGCCGCCGGATCGCCGGCCGCTTCCCCTGGGACGACCGGACGGTCACCGACCCGGCCCTGGGCCTGGCCGACCCGCTCGCCGTGGACGTCGCCCTCGGGGCCGCCTCCGGCACCATCGACGAACCCGTCCTGCTGCCCGGCCGCCCGGCCCGGGTCTCGGCCGTGCTCACCGCCGGCGCCGCGCTCACCGCCGTCGAGGCGCAGCCCGTCGTCCCGCCGGGCTGGACGGTCACCGCCGTCACCGCGCCGCCCACCGCACTCGCCGCCGGCGCCACCGCCACCGCCGTCTGGGAGGTCACCCCGCCCGCCCAGCTGCCGGACGGCGCCACCCACCGGATCCTGGTCACCGCCCGGGCGCTGGCCGGCGACCGCTTCGCGATCGCCGACGGCGAACTCGCCGCCCGCCCCGCCCCCGTGATGGCCGGCCACCTGCTGGGCGAGGACTTCGAGTCGCTGGCCGGCGCGCTCCAGCCGCAGGACGGCGTGCTCGGCTGGACGGCCCGGGCGCCGCAGGGCTGGTCGGTGGTCAACGCCCCCGGCATGCCGCAGGGCACCGTCCGGCTCCAGGGCTGGACCTTCCACACCAAGCGGGAGTGGTCCACCCCGGCCGGGCAGGACCGCGGCAACTTCACCCGCGGCCTGGGCGTCCTCGCCGTCGCCGACCCGGACGACTGGGACGACACCGGCTCCCCCTCCCGCAAGGGCGTCTTCGACTCCACGCTCGTCTCCCCCGCCGTCCGCCTCCCGGCCGGCGCCGACACGCTGTACCTGGCCTTCGACTCCCACTACCGGCAGGAGGCCCCGCAGAAGGCGTCCGTCACGGCCGTGTTCGACAACGGCACGGAGACCCGCCTGGTGTTCTACAGCGCCGACGCCACCGGCAACGACAACGCCGGCAAGGACGTCCAGAACACCCTCGTCACCCGCCGCCTCACCGTCCCGGCGGGGGCGCAGGCGGTGACGCTGAAGTTCCGGATGTACGACGCGGGCAACAACTGGTACTGGGCGGTCGACCACATCCGCCTGGACAGCCGGCCGATCACGGGCTGACCGGCCGGGAGCGGCCCGATCGGCCGCGCCGCGCCGCCCCGGTTTCCGGGCTCGGCGCGGCACAGCCGGTCAGGCCCGGCCGATCGGTCAGGCCCGGCCACTCAGACCCGGCCGATCGGTCAGGCCGGGCCCGAGGAGCCGCCGGAGGCCCCGGCGGCGGCCTCGGGCTGCTGCTGGGTCGAGCAGTGGATGCCGCCACCGCCGGCCGCGATGGCGTTGATGCTCACCGGGACGATCTCGCGGCCGGGGTGGAGGTCGGCCAGCACGCCCGCCGCCCGGTCGTCGGAGGCCTTGTCCCCGAACTGGGGCATGATCACGGCCCCGTTGACGACGTAGTAGTTGAGGTAGGTGGCCAGGAAATCCTTGCCCCGGTCCGGCTGCCCGGTGAGGTCGGGTTCGGCGAGTTCCACGATCCGCGGCTTGCGGCCCTTGGCGTCGGTGGTGGAGCCGAGCACCTGCAAGGCCTGGTCGGAGGCGCGGGACCAGATGTCCGGCGGGGTGTCCGGGCCGGGGCGGTGGATGACGACCACGCCCGGCTCCGCGAACCGGGCCAGGGCGTCGATGTGGCAGTCGGTGATGTCCTGCCCGGCCACGCCGGCGAACCAGATGACCTTCTGGACGCCGAACAGCTCCTTCAGGGCCCCCTCGATCTGGTCGCGGCTCGTGCCCGGGTTGCGGTTCGCGTTGACCCACGAGCTCTCGGTGGCCATCAGGGTGCCCTCGCCGTCGACCTCGATCGCGCCGCCCTCGCCGGTGATCGGCGCCTGGATGCGCCGGATCCTGTAGTGGTCGAGGAGGTACCGGGCGACCTTGGCGTCGTTGTCGTGGGTCTGTTTGCCGCCCCAGCCGTTGAAGTTGAGGTCGACGCCGGCCAGTCCTGCCGGGCCGGTGACGAAGGTCGGGCCGGTGTCGCGGGCCCACAGGTCGTCCACCGCCAGGTCGAGGACCTCGACGCTGGAGCCGCACAGCTGCCGGGCCGCGGCGCTCTGGTCCGGGCGGGCCATCAGCACCACGGGTTCGAACCGGGCGACAGCCTGCGCGACGTGCGCGATGTCCTGGCGGACGGCGGGCAGTTGGTCGCCCCACACCGAATCGAGGGCCGGCCAGGCCATGAACGTCCTGGTGTGGGGGCGCCACTCGGCCGGCATGGCGTACGACGCGGCGGCGCTCGCGGCTCCGCCCGTGCCCGTGCCGGCGGCCGTGGTCGGCTCGTCCTTCGGGGACGAGGCCCCCGACGAACCGCAGCCTTCCACCATCGCGACCACGGCCGCGGCCGCCCCGGAGCGCAGCACGGCCCGGCGGGACAGGGCGGGTTCTCTCATGGCAGGTCCCCTCGTCGACACGGATTCCACCCCGAAGCGGGCGATATCCGACAGTAGGGGTGGCCGGCGGGTCCGTCGGCGAGCCCGCGCGGCGCCGATCGGGCGAATCGGGCGATCCGCCGGGCCGGGAGGGCGGGGTGGGCGCCTCCCGATCTGGACTGAAAGTTCAGTCAATATTTCGAGTACAGTGGACCACCATGCCAGACCGTCGAACAGAAATACTGAGAGCGGCCACGAGACTCATCGCGCGACGCGGCGTACGCGGACTGCGGGTGGGGGAACTGGCCGCCGAGGCCGGGGTGTCGACCTCGCTCATCTACTACCACTTCACCGACCGCGCCGGGATCCTCCGCGAGACCCTGGAGTTCATCGGCGAACGGGCCGACCGCTACACCGCCGAACCGGAGCCCGGGGCGCCCACGGACGACCCCTGGAGCGAACTGGCCCAGGCCCTGCTGCTGGAACTCCAGGACTCCACCGAGGTCCGCGAGAACAGCACCGCCTGGGGCGAGTTGCGGGCGAGCGCGGTCTTCGAGTCCCGCCTCCGCGAGGACCTGGCCAGGGCCACCCACACCTGGGTGCACGAGATCGCCGGCCTGCTCGGCCGCGCCCACCCGTTCGGCACCGCGCCCGCGCACGCCGCCTCCGCCGAACGCCTCACCGCGCTCCTGGAAGGCCTCAGCATCCGCTGGCTGAGCGGCTCCCTGTCGCTCGACCGCGCGCGCAGCCTGCTCGGCGAGGCGATCGGCACGGAGATCGCGGGCTGGCGCGCCTAGGGCGCGTCTTCAGGATCTGCTGGGCCCGGTCGACCGGACAGGCCCTAAGGCAGCGGTTCCTGCATCGTGGAGCAGTGGATGCCGCCGCCCCCGGCCATCAGGCGGTCGACGTCGAGCTGGACGACCTCGCGCCCGGGGAAGGCCTCGGCGAGGGTGCGCCGGGCGGCCTCGTCCTTGTACACGTCGCCGAACTGGGCGGCGATCACGCCCCCGTTGACGACGTGGAAGTTCAGGTACGAGTCGACGAACTTCGAGTCGCGCGACCGGACGGTGTCGGGGCCGTCCACCCGGATCACCTGGAGCCGGCGGCCCCTGGCGTCGGTGGCCCGGGAGAGGATGTCGAACTGCTCCCGGGCGTCCCGGGCCCAGACGTCGTGGCGGTCCGCCGGGGGCAGTTGCACCAGGACGACGCCCGGCCGGACGAACCGGGAGGTGACGTCGATGTGGTCGTCGGTGATGTCCTGGCCCTTGATCCCGGGGACCCAGATCATCTTGTCCGCGCCGTACACCTCCAGGACGGCCTCCTCGATCTCGTCCCGGCTCATGCCCCGGTTGCGGTTCTTGTTGACCAGGCTGCTCTCGGTGGCCATCAGGGTGCCGTCGCCGTCGGTCTCGACCGAGCCGCCCTCGCCGACGAACTCCGCGTAGGAGAAGGGGAGTCGGAGCATCTCGGCGATGCCGCGCGCGACCTCGGCGTCGTCCCGGTGGGTCTGCTTGCCGCCCCAGCCGTTGAAGTTGAGGCCGACGGCGTCGAGCCGGCCGTAGCCGTCGCGCCGGAACACCGGGGCGGTGTCCCGCATCCAGAGGTCGTCGGTGGGGACGGCGTCCGTCACGGTGACGGCGGGTCCGCACAGGGACTGGGCCTCCCGGACGCTGTAGTCGTCCGGGGCGCACATGACCACCGGCTCGAAGCGGGCGATGGTCCGGGCGATGAGCGCGATGTCCTGCTGGACACCCGCCAGCTGCCGACCCCAGACGGACTTGCGGGACGGCCAGGACATCCAGGTGCGGGCGTGCGGGACGTCGTCGCGGTCCACCCACCACTGCGGGAGCCCGGCCTCGCCGGCGTACGGCAGCCCGTGCTCCGCCTGGTGCGGGGGCGGGGGCGGGGCCCCGAAGAGGCGGTCGAACAGGGAGCGGTTGTCACCGTGGGTGCTGCTCATGACGGATCTCCAAATCAAGTATTGCCCACCGAGTGACCGGTGGCCCCGCAGCCGCAACTCTGGCATTGACTGAATTTTCAGTCAAGCTCCACGTCGCGAAGCTGCCGGGCCTTTCCCCATGCGGAAAAGGCCCGGCACGGAAAAGGACCCGGCACAGAAAGGCCCCGGCACGCGAGAAGGCCCCGGACCGCCTCGCCCGGGGCCGGAACGCGACGCGCGCTACCCGCGCAGTCGCTCCACTTCGGCCTCGATCGCGCCGGCCATCAGCTCGCGCGCGTGCGCCACCGGCAGGCTGCCGCTGAGCCAACGGACACTCAGCCCCTCCAGCAGCGCGGTCAGCCGCTCGGCCGAGGCCGCCAGGGCGGCGGCCCCGTTCATCGGCCGCACCTGCCCGAGCAGCTCCGCGACCTCCTGGACCCAGACGAGGGTGGCCCGGGCCAGGTCCTCCCGCAGCTCGGGGTCGAACACCGCACTCGCCCGCAGCTCGCCCCAGGCCGTGCTGTTCTCCCGTACCTCGGGGGTGTCCTGGAGCTCCAGCAGCAGCGTCTGTTCCAGCTCGCCCCGGGCGTCCAGCGGCGGCGCGTCCGCCGCGCGCTCCGTCGTGTAGCGCTCGGCCCGGTCGTTGATGAACTCCAGCGTCGCGCGGAGGATCCCCGCGCGGTCCTTGAAGTGGTAGTAGATCAGCGCGGTGGACACACCCGCCTCCGCCGCCAGTTCCTCCACGCGCAGCCCGCGGACGCCGCGCCGGGCGATGACCCGCGCAGCCGCTTCCATGATCAAGGTTCGACGGTCAGCCACAAGGAACCACCTTACCCGGAGGGGGCACCGGCCGATCGGAGGACCCTGTTCCTGACTGAAATCCCAGTCGGGGTACGATCCGGTGCGCTTCACGACGCCGGCGTCCGCCCGGGCCCCGGCCCGACCGCCCGCCGCGCCCGCGCCTTGCCCCGTCCTGCCTTGCCCCGTCCTGCCCTGCCTTGCCCCGCCCGCTCCGCCACTCCCCCGTCCCACCCGCACGACCCGCTGGGAGCCAGCATGACCGCAGAGCCCTTCGGCGCCCCGTCGCCCACGGCGTTCCAGGCGCTGTCCCCGGACGACCCCCGCGAGGTCGGCGGCTACCGCCTCTGCGCGCGGCTCGGCGCGGGCGGCATGGGCCTCGTCTACCTGGCCTACACCCCCGGCGGGCGGCCGGTCGCGCTCAAGGTCGTCCGGCCCGAACTCGCCGAGGACCCCGAGTTCCGGCACCGCTTCGCCCAGGAGGTCGCCAGCGCCCGGCGCATCCACGGCCTCTACACCGCCCAGGTGGTCGACGCGGGCACCGACGCCGCCACTCCCTGGCTGGCCACCACCTTCGTGCCCGGCCCCTCCCTCCAGCAGGTCGTCCACCACTACGGACCGCTGCCCGAACGGACCGTCCTGCTGCTCCTCGCCGGCATCGCCGAGGCCCTCCAGGCGATCCACGCGGCGGGCGTCGTCCACCGCGACCTCAAGCCCGGCAACGTCCTCGTCGCCGCCGACGGCCCCCGCGTCATCGACTTCGGCATCGCCCGGGCCGCCGACGCCAGCCCGCTCACCGGCATCGGCCTGCGGATCGGCTCGCCCGGCTTCATGGCCCCCGAACAGGCCCTCGGCCTGTCCGCCGCCCCGGCCACCGACGTCTTCGCGCTGGGCGCCCTGATCGCCTACGTCGGCTCCGGCACTCCCCCCTTCGGCGACGGGCCCGAGCCCGCCTCGCTGTACCGGGCGGTGCACGAGGAGCCCGACCTCTCCCACCTGCCGCCCGGACTGCACGAACTGGTCCGGCACTGCCTGGCCAAGCGCCCCGAGGACCGGCCGGGCACCGCCCAGCTGATCGAGGCCGCCCGCCGGCACCCCGCCACCGGCGGCGAACTCCGCTTCTCCGACGACTGGCTGCCCCAGCAGGTCAGCAGCGCGATCCGCCGCCACAGCGACCTGCCGACCACGCCCGCCACACCCGCCCCGCCCGCCCCGCCCGCCACCGTCCTCTCCCCGGCCCGGGCCTCGGCCGACGCCCCGACCAGGCTCGGCCTCCCCGCCCCGTCGCCCACCCGGCTGCAACCGGCCCCCGACAGACCCGAGCCCGCCGCCCCCGCCCGCCGGCACACCCGCACCCGCACTGTGCTCCTGACCACCGCCGCCCTCCTCGTCGGCGCCGCGGCCGCGTTCGTCCTGCTCGATCCCGAGTACCTCGACGACCTCGACGACCAGAACGTCGCCGCCGGCCTCGCCCCGTCCGCCGGCGCCGCCACCGCCCCGTCCGCCACCGCCCCGGCCACCACCGCCGCCACGACGGCCCCCGGGTACACCGCCGTCCACACCAACCTCGAACTCACCTCCCCCGACCCCAGCTACGAGTTCGACCTCAAGGCCGGGAAGGTCACCGCCCAGGACGCCTCCACCTGGTACCTGGGCCGCCACGCCGGCGAGTTCTACATCCCCGAGGACAGCGACGCCTACGTCGCGCCGACCGGCCGGCTCACCCTCCCCGACTGCGTCAAGGGCGTCGAGACCCAGCCGGTCTCCACCCTGCCCTTCAACGCCCTGCGCACCGACCGCAGCTTCTGCGTCCGCGCCCAGGGCGGCCAGGACATCGCCATCGTCCGCATCCTCGCCACGGCCGCCGACGACGGCCCGGTCCGGATCTCGCTCACCTCCTACCACCGCTCCGCCTGACGCGGCGCCACCCCGGCCGGACGGCCCCGTTCCGCGCGCAGGCGTGACCGGACGGGGCCCGGCCACCGGCCCGGCGGCACTGTCGGTGACGGCTGGTACGGTCCGCCCATGATGAAGCGCGTACCGTTCACCGGTGCTGAGAAGGACAGTCTGCACGTCGCCCTCGACCGGCACCGCGACGCGGTGCTGTGGAAGCTCGACGGCCTGGACGACGAGCAGCTGCGGCGGCCGATGACCCCGTCGGGGACGAACCTGCTGGGCCTGGTCAAGCACCTGGGGGGTGCCGAGCTGGGCTGGTTCTGCGAGGCGTTCGGCCGCGAGACGGGGCCCCTGCCCTTCGACCTGGAGGCCGACGAGACCTCCGACATGAGGGTGGAGCCGCACGAGTCCACCGAGGACGTCCTGGCGTTCTACGCCCGCGCCCGCGCCGCCGCCGACCAGGTGATCGGCGAACTCGACCTCGACGACCTGGGCAAGGCCTGGTTCGGCGACGCCGTCTCGCTGCGCTGGGTGCTCATCCACATGGTGACGGAGACCACGCGGCACGCGGGCCACGTGGACATCCTGCGCGAACTCCTCGACGGCGCGGCCGGCGACCACAACCGGGGCTGAGCCGGGCAGGGGCCGCACCTGCGCCATCCCTCGTCGTCCCGCGCCATCTCCGGTGAACGCCTGACGTGCCCGCCCGGCGCCTTCACACTGGTGGTGAAAGACGCAGGCCGACCTGCGACCGCGAAACCCCGAAGGTGCACATGAGTGAGCGATTCGCCGCATTGGACGACCTGGCCGAGCGGTGGGGCCTGAGCGGCCTGGAACTCGTCGGCAAGGGCCTGGAGTTCTCCGTGTTCCGGGCGCAGGCGCGGGACGGCCAGCCCGTCGCGGTGCGGCTCGCACGCCAGCGGTTCGAGTCGAACGCCAACGACCCCCACGTGGACACCCGGACCCTGCTCCGGCAGGAGTACGTCATCGCGAAGCACCTGGCCGCCCACGGCCTGCCGGTCGCGCAGCCGAGGGAGCTCGTCCTGGCGGACGACCCGGCCGCCCCCGACGTGCTGCTGTCCGCCTACGTCCCCGACGACGGCTCGGACCTCGACTCCTTCGAGCTGGGTCACCTCCTCGCGCGGCTCCACCGGGTGCCGCCGCCGCAGCTGAGGCCCGTCGCGGCGGAGGGAACCAGCACGGCGGCGGCGATCGCCGCACGCATCGGGCGCCGCTGGGCCGAGATCGGCCGCCGCGTCGACGACTGGCCCGAGCCGCCGGCCGCTTCCCTGGTCGCCGGCCACCTCACCGGCTTCACCGAGGACAGCCTGCTGCACCTCGACGTGCGCAGCGCCAACATCCGCCGCCACCAGGGGCGGGCGGTCGCCCTGCTGGACTGGTCGAACGCCCTGCTCGGGCCCCCGGCCCTGGAGTTCGGCCGGCTCGTCGAGTACGCCCGGTACCCGGAGAACGACCTCGACCCGGCGGCGGTGCGCAGCGGGTACGCGAGGACGGCGACCGCCCCGGCCGACGACGATCCGTGCCTGGTCGTGGGCCGGCTGGACGCCGCGCTGATGCTGGCGCTCGTCTTCCTCTCCGAGGCGCCCGACGCCGGCCGGGGCCCGGCGGCGGCCGACCACGCCCGCGAGCTCGCGCTCAGGATGGGCGCCGGCCACGCGTGAGGAAGCCCGGGAGCAGGGCTCTCAGGGCCGGCCGAGGACGCGGTCGACGGCGATCTCGATGACCACCCGGTCCGGGTTCGCCCGGGGTTCGCGGTAGCGCTCGGTGTAGCGCCGTTCGGCGTCGGCGACCTGCTCCGGCTCGTCCCGGACGACGGCCACGCCCTCCAGGGTCGACCAGCGGGCCCGGTCCACCTGGCAGACCGCGACCCGCAGGCCCTGCGGGCCGGCCGCCGCCACGTTGCGCGCCTTGCGGCTGGTGCGGCTGGTGATCACCCGGGCCGTCCCGGTCTCCGGCTGGTACGTCACGCCGACCGGCACCACGTGCGGCGAGCCGTCCGGGCGAGCGGTGGTCAGGGTGGCGATGTGACGCTCGCGCCAGAAGGCGAGGAAGGCGTCGTCGAGGTCGCGGGGATCATGGGCCATGATCGCGATGCTACGGCCCCCGGAGCACGCGGCGTGCTCCGGGGGCCGTTCGCGGTCAGTGCCCGCGGGCGATCCAGTCCGGCAGGGCCGGGGCCTCGGCGCCGATGGTGGTCGGGTCGCCGTGGCCGGTGCGGACCACTGTCTCGGCCGGGAGCGACAGCAGCCGCTCGCGGATCGAGTCGATGATCGTCGGGAAGTGCGAGAACGACCGGCCGGTCGCGCCCGGGCCCCCGTGGAACAGGGTGTCGCCGGTGAAGACGGTGCCGAGCTCCGGCGCGTACAGGCAGACCGCGCCCGGGGCGTGGCCCGGGGTGTGCAGGACGGTCAGCTCGGTGCCGGCGACCTCGATCCGCTGCCCGTCGGCGAGTTCGCCGTCCGGGAGGCGCTCGGGGTGGGTGAGCTTCCACAGCGGCAGGTCGTCCGGGTGCAGCAGGATCGGCGCGCCGGTGCGGCCCGCGAGGGCCGGGGCGGCGTCGATGTGGTCGTTGTGCGCGTGGGTGGAGACGATCGCCAGCAGCCGGCGCCCGCCGAGCGCGGCCTCGATCGCGTCGGCGTCGTGCGCGGCGTCGATCACCACCGCCTGCTCGTCGTCGCCGACGATCCAGACGTTGTTCTCCACCTCCCAGCTGCCGCCGTCGAGTTCGAAGGTCCCGGCCGTCACCAGCCGGTCGATCCGCGCGGTCACAGGACCACGACCGAACGGAGCACGTCGCCCTGGTGCATGCGCTCGAACGCCTGCTCCACCGCGTCGAGTTCGATGGTCTCGGTGACGAACGCGCCGAGGTCCAGGCGGCCCTGGAGGTGGAGGTCGATCAGCATCGGGAAGTCCCGCGAGGGCAGGCAGTCGCCGTACCAGGAGGACTTCAGCGCGCCGCCGCGGCCGAACACGTCGAGCAGCGGGAGCTCCAGCGTCATCTCCGGCGTGGGCACGCCGACCAGGACGACGGTGCCGGCCAGGTCGCGGGCGTAGAAGGCCTGCTTGTACGTCTCCGGGCGGCCGACCGCCTCGACCACCACGTCCGCGCCGTTGCCGCCGGTCAGCTCCCGGATCGCCTCGACCGGGTCGGTGCTGCGGGAGTTGACGGTGTGGGTGGCGCCGAGCCTGCGGGCCGTCTCCAGCTTGCGGTCGTCGATGTCGACGGCGATGATCTTCGACGCGCCCGCCAGCCGCGAGCCCATCACGGCCGCGCCGCCGACGCCGCCGCAGCCGATCACCGCGACCGAGTCGCCGCGGCCGACGCCCCCGGTGTTGATGGCGGCGCCGATGCCCGCCATCACACCGCAGCCCAGCAGGCCGGCGACGGCCGGCGAGACCGCCGGGTCGACCTTGGTGCACTGGCCGGCCGCGACGAGGGTCTTCTCGGCGAACGCGCCGATCCCCAGCGCCGGGGACAGCTCGGTGCCGTCCAGCAGCGTCATCTTCTGCTCGGCGTTGTGGGTGTTGAAGCAGTACTGCGCGCGGCCGCGCCGGCAGGCGCGACACTGGCCGCACACCGCACGCCAGTTGAGGACGACGAAGTCGCCCGGCTCGACCTCGGTGACGCCCTCGCCGACCGACTCGACGACGCCCGCCGCCTCGTGCCCGAGCAGGAACGGGAACTCGTCGTTGATGCCGCCCTCGCGGTAGTGGAGGTCGGTGTGGCAGACCCCGCAGGCCTGGATTTTGACCACCGCCTCGCCCGGCCCCGGGTCCGGCACCACGATCGTGGTCACCTCCACGGGCGCGCCCTTGGCGCGCGCGATGACTGCCTTGACCTGCTGGGCCATCCGATTCCACCTCCGTCGGCCGATGCGGCTCTGCACCGGCGTGACCTGCGACAAACGACTGCCCACGAAGCGTAGCGCCCGTAGCGACGGGCGCCGACGGGGCGGGCCCGGTGATCCGGCTCACCGCACCGGCCGCAAAGGCGTCATATGCCGTCGAGATATCCGCCGGACCCCCCGGCGCGGCCCGCAGGGCAGGGCGCGCGGGCGGCGCCGAGCGCCCGTCAGCGTGCCTCGAAGTGCCCGGAAAGGAGCGCCGTTGGCTGGAAGTGCCGCTGACGCGCGCACCACCGCCCACGTACGGTCGTAGCAGAAGCGGTCCACGCGACCACGCTCAGCACATCCGCCCCACCCGACGGTGCGCCACCGCGCGCCGTCCGCGCCGAGGCGTACCGACCGTACGCCGTCGCACGATTCGCGCCATCCCCCGTTCCGGTCCGCGTTCGCCTTCGCTTCCGCCTTCGATCCGCCGTTCGTCCCACCTGATCCGCCGTTCGTCCCGATCTGCCGTCCCACCCGATCCGCCGTTCGTCCCGGTCCGCCGAACCCGGCCCGGGCCGAGCCGCCCGCCGGCCCGCCCCACCCGTCCCCGCACCATCCCGGTTCCACCCCCCGTCGGGCCGTCACGTACGGCCCCCCGCCCTGGAGTCTGGAGTACGGATGTCCGCCGAGAACAGTGCGACCGGTGCCGGAACCGGCACCGTCCCGCTCATCCCGATGCACTGCCTGCGCCGCCTGGAGCCCGGCCCGCCCCGGCTCGCCGCGCTGCCCACCGGCACGCCCGTCTGGCTGGTCAGCCGCCACGCGGACGTGCGGCAGGTGCTGACCGACCCGCGCCTGGGCCGCGCCCCGCTGTACGCGCCGGACGCGCCGCCGATCGCCGTCATCCCGAACATCCTCGACAGCCCGCAGGGCCTGCTGAACATCGACGGCACCGAGCACCAGCGGCTGCGCCGCACCGTGCAGCGGGCCTTCACGCCGCGCGCCATCGCCCGCTGGCGGCCCTGGGTCGCCTCGGTGGTCGAGGCCCTGATCGACGAGATGATCGACCACGGCTCCCCCGCCGACATCGTGGCCGGCTACAGCCGCAAGCTGCCGGTCCAGGTGATCACCCGGCTGATGGGGCTCGACAACCTGGATGGCAAGAAGCTCTCGCACTGGAGCGACCACGCGCTCTCGGCCACCGCCTACACGGCCGAGGAGATCGCCACCGCCATGGCCGAGTTCGCCGGCTTCGGCGCCGCGGTGATCGCCGAACGCCGCGCCGACCCCGGCGAGGACCTGGTCAGCAGCCTGCTGGCGGCCGCGGCCGAGGACGGTTCGATCGCCGAGGAGCAGTTGGTCACGCTGGTCATCGGCCTCGTCGTGGCCGGCCACGAGACCACCATGACCAGCCTCGGCAACGCGCTGGTCTACCTGCTCACCGAGGACCGCGAGGCCTGGCAGCGGCTCGCCTCCGACGAGGCCAGCGCGACCGCCGCGACCGAGCAGATCCTGCGCGCCGTCCCGCTCGGCGACGGCCAGCACCTGCCCGGCCTGCTGCGCCGCACCATCGAGGACGTCGAGATCGGCGGGGTGGTCATCCCGGCGGGCAGCGTCGTCGCCGCCGACACCGTCGCCGCCAACCAGGACCCGACGGTCTTCACCGGGGACCTGCTCACCGAGCTGTTCTCCCCGCTGGCCGCGCCGATGCTGACCTTCGGCGCCGGGCCGCACCACTGCCTGGGCGCCTGGCTGGCCCGGATGGAGCTCGAACTCGCCCTGCACCGCCTGGCCCGCCGGCTGCCCTCGCTGCGCCTGACCGGGCCGGTCGAGGAGATCGACTGGCGGCGGGGCCTGCTCACCCGCAGTCCCGAGACCCTCCAGGTCGCCTGGTGACGGCCACGCCGGGGACGGGTGCCGACGCGGTGGTGGTCCGGGTCGACCGGGACCGCTGCATCGGCTCCGGGATGTGCGCCCTGAGCGCCCCCGGCTCGCTGGCGCTCGGCGCCGACGGGCTGGCCGAGCCGGTGGCCGACTACGCGGCCGACGGCGCCGAGCTGACGGAGGCACTGGCCGACGCGGTCGACTTCTGCCCGGTCGAGGCGCTGACCCTCTACTCGGCCGCGGGCGGCTACCGGATCGCCCCGGCGGAGTGACCGCGCCCCGGCGCCGCCTGCCGCACCACGGCGGGCGGCGCCGGGGGCGTTCCCGGATCGATGAGCCGGGCTAATCGACGGATGAGCTCATCGATCTTGTTCCGTCCTCGGCGCGGCTGATGGGCTGGCCCCATGACCGACGCCGACACCCTCGCGCCCCCGGCCGCCCCCGGCAGCCCGCCCCGCTGGGCACCGATCACCGCCGTGGCCCTCGCCACCTTCACCGTGGTCTCCGCCGAGATGATGCCCGTGGGGCTGCTGACCCCCGTCTCGAAGACCCTCGGCGTCTCCGACGGCGTCACCGGGCTCTCCCTGACCATCACCGGGCTCCTCGCCGCCGTCCTGTCCCCGTTCGTTCCCACGCTCATCGGGCTCCGGGACCGCAAGCACGTGCTGGTCGCCTTCATGCTGCTGCTGTCGCTGGCCAACGCGCTCACCGCACTCGCCCCCAGCTACCCCGTGCTGGCCGCCGCCCGCGTCCTGCTCGGCCTCGCGATGGGCGTCGTGTGGGGCATCACCGCGGGGCTCGGCCCACGCCTCGCCGACGGGCCGCGGATCGCCCTCGCCACCACGCTGATCTTCTCCGGCGTCTCCATCGCCTCGGTGCTCGGCGTCCCCCTCGGCACCTACCTCGCGGCGCTGCTCGGCTGGCGCTCCGCGTTCTGGGCCCTCGCCCTGCTCGGCGCGGTGTCCGCCGCCGTCCTCGCCCGCACGCTCCCCGCCCTCCCCGTCCACGAGCGCGGCCGGCTCGACCGGATCACGGACGCGCTGCGCAGCCGGGGCGTCGCCGCCGGACTCGCCGTCACGGCGCTGGTCGTGCTCGGCCACTTCACCGGCTACACGTACGTACGGCCGGTGCTCGAAATCGACGCAGGCCTGAGCAGCGGCGTCGTCGCCGCCTGCCTGCTGGTCTACGGACTGGCCGGCGTCGCCGGGAACTTCACCCTCGGCCCGGCGGCCGGCCGGCACCCCAAGGCGACCGTGGCCACCGCCCTCGCGGGCGTCGCGCTCGCCACCGCCCTCCTGCCGTTCCTCACCGGGAGCGTGGTGGCGGTGCTGATCGCGCTCGTCGTCTGGGGCGCCTCGTACGGCGGGGTCTCGATCTCCACCCAGACCTGGGTCCGGATCGCCGACCCCGCCCGGATCGAGGCCTCGGCGGCGCTGTGGGCGGGCGTGTTCAACGCGAGCATCGCGCTGGGCTCGCTCGCCGGCGGGCTGGTCATCGACCGGGCCGGCACCCACGCCGTGCTCCTCACAGCGGCGCTGATCACGGCGGCCGGACTGCTGCTCGTCGCCGTCACGCGCCCACGGCGGTGAGCGCCCGCACGAAGGCCCCGGCCAGCGGGTGCGGCCGCCGCTCGCCCTGCACCACCAGCAGCGTGGACGGTTCCAGGCCCGGCACCGGCAGATAGCGGATGTCCGGCCGCTGGACGTACGCCGTGCTCGCCTCGCACAGGAGCAGCCCCAGGCGGGTGCTGGCCACCGTCGACAGCCCCTCCTGGAGCGTGACCGCGCCCGCCGGGTAGGCCAGCTCCCGCCCGTCCGGCGCCTGCCGCGGGGCGTTCGCCCGGCGCCAGTAGTCCGGGGCGGGCCCCCGCGGTTCGATCAGCGCCAGCCCGGCCAGCTCGTCCGCGGACACGCTCGCCGCCCCGGCCAGGCGGTGCCCGGCGGAGAGGGCGACGTACATCGGCTGCCGCGAGAACTCCAGCAGCACCCGCAGGCCGTCCTCCCGGCACGGGGACAACACGATGGCCAGGTCGATCTCGCCCCGGCCCAGGTGGGAGAACGGATCCCCCCAGGACAGTTCGACGAGCTGGGCCGCGCCCTCCGGAAGGCCCGCGATCGCCCTGGCCACCGGCTCGTACACGGCGCACTGGAACCCCAGGCGCAGCGGCCGGTCCGTCGAGGCGGCCCGGGCGCGGGCCGCCTCGAAGCCCTCCCGGAGCCGGTCGACGGCGGGCACCACCTGCTCGGCCAGCTCGCGCCCCAGCTCGGTCAACTCGACCCGTCGGCTGGTCCGTTCGAACACCGGGGCGCCGACCCGGCCCTCCAGCCGCTTGATCAGCTGGGAGACCCGGCCCTGCGAGACGCCCAGGAGCTGCGCCGTCCGCCCGAAGTGCAACTGGCGCACCAGGACGGAGAAGCACTCCAGTTCCTGGAGCGGCAGCTCCGGGAGCACGGGGCCTGGCGTCGTCCGATCCACCCCGGCAGTCTAGGGCGCGCCCTCGAACCCCCGCCTGCGCGCCCTAGGTGTTCTGACCCGTGAGGTCGGGAACGCCGCAGGCCAGCGCCGCGCGCAGCTCGGCGGCCGGGTCGCCCGCGTGGTACGGGCGTTCGCTCTCCTCGATGTGGTCCAGGAACTCCTGGTAGCGCAGCGCGTAGGACAGGTGGTAGAGCGGCTCCACCAGCTCCAGCGCGCGCCACGGCCGGGATCCGGGCGCGTGCTCGCTCCAGGCCTTCAGCCAGACCTCGACGAGGTGCTGCCAGCGCTCCGGCGCGAGGTAGGCGCGCGGGCGCAGCCCGTCCAGGGCGGGGTGGCCGAGGCAGGAGTCGGCGTAGTCGACGACCACCGGACGCTTGCCGTCGGAGCGCCAGTTGCCGGGGTGGAAGTCGCCGTGCACCAGGGTCTCGGGGAGGCCGCAGGCCGCCAACTCCTCCAGCAGCGCTGGCAGTTCGGCGACCAGTCGGCGGACGTCGGCCAGTTCCCCGGGCGTCAGGTCGGTCTCGCCGGGGAGCCGGTCCAGCAGCGCCTGCGCCTGGGCGAGCAGGGTGCGGGGCGTCCGGTCGCGCAGCCCGGCCGTCGCCGCGCGCCCGTCGGCGGCCAGCGCCGCCTGGGCGGCGACCAGCCGGGGCACCACCTCCTCGACGGTGTCGAGCGACGGCACCCAGCAGTCCTCGCCGGGCACGTGGTCCAGCAGCAGCCGCCCGCCCGCCGGGTCGGCGGCCAGCACCGGCGGCACGAGCCCCGGGTCGACGCTGCCGAGCAGCGCGATCACCTCGCCCTCCCGGGCGTTGAAGGCGGGCGTCGTGGTCTTCAGCCAGGCGTCGCGGCCGGTGGCCGTCGGGAGGCGGACGAGGCCCGACAGGTTCCACGTCCGGATCTGCCGCACCGGGCCGGCGACCGGCCGGCCGGCCCCGGCCAGCTCCGCCTCCGCCCAGGCCAGCGCCTCCCCCAGCCCGGCCGGCGTGGCCCAGGCCGCGCGGCGCTCGGCGGGGCCGAGCAGCGCGGCCGTCCCGGCGTCCAGCAGCCGGGCCTCGACGGCCGTCGGCCGCTCCAGCGCCTCGGCGTGGTAGCACACCTGCCCGCCGTGCCCGCCGCGCCCGCCCTGCTCGCTCCGCCCCTCCACCAGCCGCAGCACCAGCACCGGCACCCCGGCGAGTTCGGCCGCCCGCGCTCCCACCCCGTCCACCGACGACCACCACCCGCCCGCCGCCTCGAACGGGCCAACGGGGCCGAAGTACTCGCCCCCGTGGGTGAGATGGACCGTGACGGTGCGTTCGCTCGCTCGCTGCATCCG
This sequence comes from Kitasatospora sp. NPDC058492, assembly GCF_042720685.1. Taxonomy (NCBI): domain Bacteria; kingdom Bacillati; phylum Actinomycetota; class Actinomycetes; order Kitasatosporales; family Streptomycetaceae; genus Kitasatospora; species Kitasatospora sp. NPDC058492. The sequence continues at coordinate 99,359 of NZ_JBHXMU010000002.1, read as the reverse complement.
GGCAGCTTCGCCCACCCGGGCCCCGTATGCGAGCGAATTTCCGGACGCCTCGGGCCGGGACCGGGCCGGGACCGGGCCGATCGCGTTCGCGTTCGCGCTACGGGATCGCCACCGCCGCGCCGGACACCCGGATCCGGCTGTCCGCCGTCCGCAGTTCGACGTGGAGCACGCCCGGGCGGCCCAGGTCCTCACCCTGGTGGAGGGTCAGCACCGTCGGGGCCGCCGCCGCGCCCTGCTCCCGCAGGTAGGCGCCGAAGGCGGCCGCGGCGGCGCCGGTGGCCGGGTCCTCGACGACGCCGCCGACCGGGAAGGGGTTGCGGACGTGGAAGACGTCCCGGGCCTCGCGCCAGACGAGTTGGAGGGTCACCAGGTCGCGGGCCCGGGTGTAGGCGGCGAGGCCGTCGAAGTCGTAGTCGAGGCGGGCCAGGCGGTCGCGGGTGGCGGCGGCGAGGACGAGGTGGCGGGCGCCGGCGTAGGCGATCCGGGGCGGCAGGGCCGGGTCGAGGTCGGTGCGGGCCCAGCCGAGCAGGGCGAGGACCTCGTCGACGTCGGCGTCGGTCACGTCCTCCACCTGCGGCTCGACACTGGTCAGGGTGGCGCGCAGGACGCCCTCCGCGTCCTGGTCGACCTGGACGGGGACTTCGCCCGCGGCCGTCGTGAAGACGTAGTGCCCGGGGCCGGTGCGGGCGGCGAGCGCGACGGCGGAGGCGACCGTGGCGTGGCCGCAGAACGGCACCTCGGTGAGCGGGCTGAAGTACCGGACTCCGTAGGCGCCTTCGGTCGCTCCCGCGGTCAGGAAGGCCGTCTCGGAGTAGCCGAGCTCGGCGGCGATGGCGAGCATCCGCTCGTCGGTCAGGCCTGCGGCGTCGAGAACGACGCCCGCCGGGTTGCCGCCCTCGGGGCGGGTGGTGAAGGCGGCATAACGCAGGATGCGGGGTGAGGCGTCGTCGGTCATGCCCGGACGAACGCGTTCCGCTCCCCCACTGTTCCCGCTCACCTGTTGCCGGTTCGCCGACCCGCCGGTCACCACGACACCGGTCACCGCAGCAACGCCTCCAGGAAGTCCGAACCGAGCCGGGCGCTCCCGGACAGGTCGAGCTGGTAGAGCATGTACCGCCCGCGCCGCTGGGTGATGAGCAGCCCCGCCTTGCGCAGGACGGCCAGGTGCCGGGACACCTCGGGCGCGCTGAGCTGCCAGGTGGTGGCGAGTTCGCCGGTGGTGTGCGCGCCGCGGGCCATGGTGCGGGCCAGGCGCAGCCGGACGGGGTGGGCGAGGGCTTCCAGCCGCTGCTGGACGAGGGCCAGCGAGACGGGTTCGGGGATGCCCGCCTCGGCGACGGGGTACTGGAGGACCGGACGCCAGCCGGGGGTGTACACCACCACGAGGTGGGGCCGGCCGAAGGCGGTGGGGATGAGGGTGACGCCGCCGCCGTCGGTGCCGCTGGTGGCGTTGTCCTGGAGCTTGTCGACGACGATCCGCCGCCGCCCGTCGGCGCTCTGGTCGAGGGTGACGGACGGTGAGACCGCGGCCAGTGCCTCGGCGGGGCCGCGCCGGGCCAGCAGGTCGGCCTTGCGCCGGGCGTCGGCGGCCAGGGCGGGCAGGACGCGCTGCCAGGCGTCGGCGAAGAACGCCGACTCGCAGTCCTCCAGCATCCGCCGGACGAGGGCCCGGACGGCGGGCGGGTCGGCGAGCAGCCGGTCCGCGAAGGCGGCCTGTCGGGGGCCCCGGGCGAGCGCGAGTTCGCGGGCCCGCTCGTTGGCCACCGGGTCGGTGAGCGGGGAGAGCATCCGGCGGGCCGGCCGGGAGGAGCCGCAGGTGGTGACGAGGGCGGCGGCGACGTACAGCTCGTCGTCCATCCGGTCGACGGCGTCGAGTTCGGCGGCCAGGGTGGCGCCGGGCAGGCCGGGGACGAGGAAGTCGGCGCGGGAGGAGCGCCAGAGGAAGTCGGCCTCCAGCAGCCGCTCGGACAGCTCCGGCGGGATCGTCGCGGCGGTGCTGGACGCCCAGCCGTGCAGCGCGGGGTGGTGCGCGGGCTCGGCGAGGACGTCCAGCATCGCGGTCAGCTCGCCCAGCGGGGACGGCGTGAAGAGCAGGCGCTCGTCGGGCAGGCCGGTGATGTCGATGGTCACGCTCATGCGCCCGCCGTGCTCCTCCCGGCAGGGGCGTCCGCCCACCCGCGCCCCTTGATGATCGGTTCACTCACGACGGCGATCCTGCCACCCGCCCGGATCCGCTCCCGCGCCGATTGACGGTTAGCATCAATCGACGTGCCCGTCGGGCCGGGCAGGGCGGACGGTACCGGCCATGAGCCTGATCCAGGAGAAGTCCGTCCATGACCACGCCGCCGCCCGTGATCACACCACCGTCCATGACCACGCCGCCGCCCGCGATCACACCACCGTCCATGACCACGCCGCCGCCCGCGACGGCCGGCCGCAGGCCCCGCCGATCGGTGCGAGCCGCCGGGGCCCGTTCACGCTGCTGCGGCTGCTGACCGCCGCGGGCGGGCCCCGGTACGCGGCCGCGCTGGTGGTGGACGCGGTGGGCTCCGGCCTGCTGCGGCCGTTCCTGCTGCTGTACGGGATCGGGGTGCTGCACCTGGGCGCGGCGGCGGCGGGGCTGGCGATGTCGGCGGGGATGGTGGCGGGCCTGCTGGTGATGCCGCTGACCGGCCGGTGGATCGACCGCGGCGCCCGGACCCTCCCGGCGGCGGCCACCTTGGCGGTGCGGGCGGCGGGCGCGCTGGCGCTGCTGGTCGCGGACGGCCTGCCGGGGTTCGTGGCGGCGTCGGTGCTGATCGGGGTGGGCAGCCAGTCCTGGCCGACCACGCACGCGGCGGTGGTCAGCACGCTGACCGAGGGCCGGCTGCGGGACGCCGCGCTGGCGGCCGGGCGGTCGCTGCGCAACGCGGGGCTGGGCGCGGGGGCGCTGCTGGCCACGCTGGTGGTGACCGGCGGGGCGGGCGCGATCCGGGTGCTGGCCGGGGCGACGGGTGCGGCCTGCCTGGCCGCCGCCGCGCTGGTGCTGTCGCTGCGGGTGCGCGCGCCACACCGGGCCGCCGACCGGGCGGTGGACGTGCGGGAGCAGGGCGAGTCGCTGCGGCGGATCAGCATGCTGAGCCTCGCCAACCTGCCGTACGCGTTCTGCTTCGACGTGCTGGAGGTGGCGCTGCCGGCGCTGCTGGTGCTGCACCTGCACGCCTCCCCGGCGTGGTCGTCGGGAGTGTTCGTGGGCAACACCGTGCTGGTGGTCGCGCTGCAGCTGGTGCTGGTGCTGCGGCTCGCGGACCGTTCGCGGCGGGCCGTGCTGGCCGCCTCGGGGGTGACGCTGGCCCTGGCCTACCTGGGGTACTGGGCGGTCGGGTCGCTGGGCGGCACGGCGGGCGCGGCGGGCGCCGCGGCGGTCTCGGTGGTGTTCACGCTGGGCGAGATCCTCTACACCGGTGCGGGGACGGCCCTGGTGACGGCCGCCACCCCGCCGCACCTGCTGGGGCGGGCGCTGGCACGCTGGGAGCTGTCCTCGGGCGTGGGCCGGGCGGCGGCGCCGGCGACGCTGATGGCGCTGCTGGCGGCCGGTCCGGGGGTGCTGTGGCCGGTGCTGGCCGGGGCGACGCTGCTGGGGGCGCTGGCGGTGCTGCGACTGGCCCCGAGGGCGTGACGCCCACGGCGCGGGTCGGATCGGGCCCGGTCCCACCCCCGCCCCTCCTCCGGATGCGGAGCGCACCCGCAAGGCCGATGCTGGCGGCGAGGCGTGCCCGGCAGGAGGAAGGACAACAGACCCATGAGTGCTCTCGACTTCGAGATCATCGACAGCCCCGACAGCTCGCTCAACAAGACCTCCGTCCTGGTCACCGGCCCGCAGGACGCCCTGCTGGTGGACGCCGGGTTCACCCGCTCCGACGGCCGCCGGCTGGTGGAGCGGATCCGCGCCGCCGGCAAGCGGCTGGCCGCGGTCTTCGTCAGCCACGGGGACCCGGACTTCTACTTCGGCGCCCAGGAGGTCCAGGACGCCTTCCCGGAGGCACGGTTCCTGGCCACCGCCTCCACCGTCGAGCACATCCAGGAGACGTTCGAGGGCAAGCTCAAGGCCTGGGCCCACCTCGGCCCCGAGCTGCCCACCCGGCTGGTCCGCCCCGAGGTGCTGCACGGGGACGAACTCGTCTTCGAGGGGCACCGGTTCGAGCTGCGCGGCGCCGACTTCCACCTGCCCGACCGGCACTACCTCTGGCAGCACCACCACCACGCCGTACTCGGCGGCGTGCTGCTCTTCGAGGGCCTGCACGTGTGGACGGCCGACACCCCCGAACAGGCCCAACGCGCCGCCTGGATCGACCTGTTGGACGGGATCGAGGCGCTCGAACCGCAGTTCGTCGCGGCCGGCCACCGCACCGCCGGCGCGGCCACCGACCTCACCTCCGTCCGCCACACCCGGGACTACCTGCGCGCCTTCGAGACCGAGATCGGCCGGGCCCCGGACGCGACCGCCGCGAAGGAGGCGCTGGAACGGCGCTTCCCCGACCTGGGGCTGAAGATCGCCGTCGACCTCGGCACCAAGGTCGCCATGGGCGAGATGGCCTGGGGCTGAGCGACGATGATCGAGATCCCGAGGGACACCGCCTCGTTCGCCGAGTCCTCCGCCCCGGCCGACGTGGTCCGCCGCCAGTACCTGGCCTCCGCCCACGGCGACCTGGCCGCCCTGCGCGCCACGCTCGCCGACGACGTGGAGTGGACCGAGATGGCCGGCTTCCCACTGGCCGGCACCTACCGCACCCCGAAGGGCGTCACCGCCAACGTCATGGAGCGCCTGTCCGCCGCCTGGGAGAACTGGACGGCACACGACGACACCTACGTGGTCGACGGCGAGAACGTGGTGGTGCTGGCCCGCTACACGGCCGTCCACAAGATCACCGGAAAGCCGCTCGCGGTGCGGGTCGCCCACCACTTCACGGTGCGCGGCGGCCGGATCGTCCGCTTCGAGCAGTTCGCCGACACCGCGCTGGTCCGGGAGGCGATGACCCCGTAGCGAGCCCCGTAGCGGATTCCTTGACCGCCCCCGTAGCGGTTCGCGCGCCGGTTCGCGCACCGGTTCGCGTTCACCCGTACGGGGGAGCGCGGCGCGGCGCGCCCGGCACGGCCTCGACACGCCACCCGGACGGCGGCAGGCTGGCCCCTGATTCCGGCCGGAGAGCGAGGAGTTCAGCATGGGCACGGGCACGGCGGGAACAGCGGGAACGGCGGAGGGCGGCGGGCGCGAGCGGCCGATCGTGATCGTCGGGGCGTCCCTGGGCGGCGCGAAGGCCGCCCAGGCACTGCGCGAGGCCGGGTACCGGGGCGGCATCGTCCTGATCGGCGACGAACACGAACGCCCGTACGAGCGGCCGCCGCTGTCGAAGGGGTACCTGCTCGGCAAGACGCCCCGGGAGAAGATCTACGTCCACCCGCCGCAGTGGTACGGGGAGCAGGACGTCACGCTGCGACTGGGCACGGCGGTGGCCGCGATCGACCCGGCCGGACACACCGTGACACTCACCGACGACGGCCAGATCGAGTACGCCAAACTGCTGCTCACCACCGGCTCGACCCCACGCCGGCTGCCGGTGCCGGGCGCCGACCAGGACGGCGTGCTCTACCTGCGCCGGGTCGAGGACAGCGACCGGATCAAGGCCGTGCTGCGCCCGGGCGCCCGGGTCGCGGTGATCGGCGCGGGCTGGATCGGCTTGGAGGTGGCGGCCGCGGCCCGGGAGGCCGGCGCCGAGGTGACGGTGCTGGAGGCCGCCGAACTGCCGCTGCTGCGGGTGCTGGGCCGGGAGGTGGCGCAGGTCTTCGCCGATCTGCACCGCGACCACGGCGTCCAGCTGCGGTTCGGCGTCGAGGTCACCGAACTGACCGGCTCCGGCGGCACGGTGAGCGGGGTGCGGCTGGGCGACGGCACCACGGTGCCGGCCGACGCGGTGGTGGTCGGCATCGGCATCACCCCCACGACCGGCCTGGCCGAGGCCGCCGGACTGGAGATCGACAACGGCATCAAGACCGACCAGCAGCTGCGCACTTCGGACCCGGACGTCTACGCGGCCGGCGACGTCGCCAACGCCTACCACCCGCTGTTCGACATGCACCTGCGGGTCGAACACTGGGCCAACGCCGTCAACCAGCCGCAGACCGCCGCCCGCGCGATGCTCGGGCACCCGGACGCGGTGTACGACCGAATCCCGTACTTCTTCAGCGACCAGTACGACGTTGGTATGGAATACGTCGGCTACGTCGAACCGGACGGCTACGACCAGGTGGTGTTCCGCGGCGACCCGGCCACCCGGGAGTTCATCGCCTTCTGGCTGGCCGCCGGCCGGGTCCTGGCGGGCATGAACGTCAACGTCTGGGACGTCACCGACCCGATCCGCGAACTCGTGCGCTCCGGCCGGACGGTGGACCCGAAGGCCCTGGCCGACCCGGACACCCCGCTCGGCAAGATCTGACACAGGGACGAACACCCGTCGTCCGCACGACCACGCGGATCGTCCGCCTCTGACCCCCCCCCAACGCAACGATGCCCCTCCCCGTTTCGGGGAGGGGCATCTGAAGTCAGTCCCTCAGCACTGGGGGAGGCCGTTGCTGCCTCGCGCGTGCCACAGATCATAGTTGTCGACATATGCGCCATACACATAGTCGTTGAAGTATTGCCGACCGATAGACCCGTAGTAGTACTCGGTGTTGATGTAATACCAAACGTCGCCTTGCTGGGCGATGTCCTCACCAACCGTCCAGCAGCGGACATTCACAAAATCCCCGGGGGCAAGGTCCCGGTGGATGTCCTTGTTGGCCGTCCAGGGTGACCAGTACAGCCCCACATGGTGGGTCGTCTTCAGGGTGACCGGGTAGTCCCCGGTGCCCGCGTGGGCGGGTCCGGTCGTCAGCGCGAGCCCGCCGACGGCCAGGGCGCCGGCCACAACAGTCCGCACCACACGTTGCCTCAGGTTCCGTTTCATTCTGGTCCCCCCGTGAAGATCGGTGCCGACGCCGCTGATGCCACCAGCCTCGACGCTGAGCTTGGCAGCTTGCCCGCCATCCGACAACGGCCAGTTCCCGCCAGCCCAGACCCATTACGGCAAACGCACCTTGCTCACGTCACTCCAGGCCAGGTAAACCACCTGACCCTGAACGCAAAGAAGCCCCTCCCCCAGATCGGGGAGGGCGCCTTTCGTGTTTCAGGCCGGCTACCAGCCCACCACGGAGAATGGTTCGCCTTTCAGATACCGGCTGATCCCGGCCTCGTTGTAGGGCTGGGTGTTCTCCGGAAGATCGTTGAGTGGGTACCACCCGACACCGGCGCACTTGTGGGGTTCGGCGTTGTACGGTTCGCCGTTCCACTCGGAGGCGGCGAGGAACCAGCCGACGCGCGCCTCTCCCTCTGGGTTGCGGTAGTGCATGACATGGACAACCCGAACGGCCTCTCGGTGAACTTCCACGCCCACCTCCTCTCGGGCTTCGCGGATCGCTGCCGAGATCACGTCCTCGTCCACGTCGACCTTCCCGCTGGGGAGATTGAGCAGGCCGTCGCTGTAGCCGGTGTTGGCTCGTTCGGCCAGCAGGACGAGGCCGTTCCGTTCGAGGATGATCATGGCGTCGTTGATCGGACGTTGGGGCTGCACCAGGTCCTCCGAAGGTGTGTCGTAGGAGGACGATAGGCCACCTCAGTGGACGTTGATGCCCAGGAGGTGGAGGTGCTTGGCGATCCACTCGACGCGGGCCTGGGTGGTGAGGCCCTGCGGGAGGTCGAAGATCGGCACGTTGGTGGCCCGGATCGCCTCGTAGACGGCCGTCTCGGTGGCACTCTGAAGATCAAGCACCTTGCCACGGAACTGGTCGCCGCCGACCTCCTGGTCGTAGTGGTCGCGGCAATGGACCACGGCGGAGTACGTGATGGGCATCCAGGCCTTACAGAGAGACTCCATCGAGCGAAGGACTGCACGCACCTGCGGGTCATCCTGGTCAAGGACGATCCGGGCGTAGGCCAGGACATTGGCCGGGGTCTTGTCGGTGATCAGGAGACTGTGGTTTCGCGCCGTACGCATGGTGGTGGTGAGCTGGGCAGCGAAGGTGTCGAGTTCGACAGTGAGGTCGAATTCGCCTTTTCCGTGAAGAACGATCTCCTCCATGAAGGGGCTCACTCGCGCGGGTTCCCCCGTGGCTGCGACGTTGACGCCCTGCTCGCGGTAGTACGCCGCGAGGGCGTGGACCAGAGTGGTTTTTCCAGCCGCAGCGGTTCCCTCGACGGCTACGACCTTGCACTCGCGGATTGGCATGGTTCCCCCAACAGGTCTTGGAAGGTTCGGGATTGGAGCCAGCCCCAACCGTCGGCGTGGGCGGCGATCATGCGGTTCACGTTGAGCCCGACCTCGCCCCAACCGCCGAGGCCAGCCGCAGACACGGCAACGAGGGCGGTGGAGAGGGAGTGCCTGAGGTTAAGGACGCTGACCCGCTCACGAGCCTCGATGTCGTTCTTCTCCAGCCACCGACGGTGCAAGCTGGTCATCGAGGTACTGCGTAGTTCCGGCTGAGTGACGTCAAGGCCAAGTTCGGTGCAGACGTCGACCAGCCGCCGGGAGGTCCCGTCGAGCAGATGGCCGGCGTCGTACCGGGTGTCGATGATCCGAGGGCCTTCATCCTTGGGGGTGCGACGGGTTGACCAAGCGGCTCGGGCACTGTCGAGAGCCGGTTCAGCGTTTTCTCGGTTGGCGACCAACACGGCTAGGTCGGAACATAGTTGGTGCCCAGTGATGAGGTCGGCGTCCGCGAATGTTCGGGCGATGGTGTCGGCCGCGGAGACTACGAGTTCCCCAGTCTCACCAGCGTCCTCGACGTACATGCTGACGTACCCGAAGGAGAGTTGAGCAAGGTCAGCCACAGGGTCCGTGGTCGGGACATCAAGCACGGCAAGCGAGAAACAGAACGCCCTATTCCCGTTCTTGATCCGGTAGTTCTTGGTCCACTCGACGTCGAGCGAGGCCACCCGACACGTTCGAGAGTTCTTGCGCGGCAAGTGTCGCGGATCGAAGAGGTTGTTGACCGTGATCACGTTGCTCCTAGCGGTGCGGGCCCGGCCCTTCGCGGGCCGAGCCCACGGTATGCCCTGGATCAGTCCTGTCGTTCATCCGGAGCGAGTACCAGGGGGAACGCGTCCCAGGCAACCAGGCCAAGCGGTTTGGTCGCGTCGAACACCCCGGTCCACTCCAGCCGTTGGGCTTGGTGGCCGGCCAGGAGTGCAACGGCGAGGGCAGACATGACCCCTGCCGCACCGATGTGTTGGGTGTGCCAGTCCCGGCCCGTCGCCCGCCCGGCCGAGGACCAGAGCTCTTCGTATGCCTGCTGGAGGGCCACCGGTGACCGGTACCGCCAGAGTTCCCGGCCGAAGTCGAGGCGGTTAGCCGTGAGCGCGTTGTCGAGTTGCATGCCGGAGTCGGCAGTGTCGACCAACAAAGCCGTACCGCGTTCGCGGCGGGGCCGGTCAGCCCACGCTTCACCCACAGCGTCGATACCGGCGCGCGGAGCCGTCAGCGGGGGACGAAGGGCGTGGAGGTCATCCGGAAAGGAGTGCCACCCGATGATCTCGGCCTCGCGGCGCGCCTGGACGAGCACGCTGTCCACGAAGGCCGGTATGTCGGACCGGTCACCGTTCGGTTCCACGGCGACACTGCGATACCCGAAGTGCAGGGTATCGGAGGCGATCTCGCGGCTTGCGGTCCGGTGTACGGGGATGAACACGGCAGCGGCACCGATCGGAACGACCTCACTGCCGTCGTCGGCCCACTGAATGCTCATCCCGGTGAGGAGCCGCACCTTTCGGGCGACGGGACGCATGTCGGCCGCGTAGGGCGTCTTGGGCCATGCCAGGTTGGAGAACTCACGCAGCACTTCCGCCTCCCCCGTGGCCGATCGCGCGGATCGAGGCCCCGAGGTACTTCCGGTAGTGGTTCTCCTTGAAGCGGTATCGCTTCCAGATCTCCTGAATCGGCTCCTCCAGTACGTTGCCGATGGGCTCGAACAGGTCTTTCGAGTCGTACACCGGCCAGGCGTTGGCCTTGCCGGTGGGCTCCACCACGATCATGTGGCCTTCGTTCTCCGGCGTCCACGTGGTGAGCCGAAGCGCGGGACTCCACTGGTAGGTGGAGCGAAGTTCGCCGAGCCGGCCAAACGCCTCGCTGGCCTCGCCATCGGTGATGAACTCATTCGCGTCCAGGTTGAGGGCATTGCCCTTCCTGAGCGGCATGATCAGCTTGACCTTGCCCGCGTTGAGAACGTCGGCGATCTGCACCGTGAACGGCAGCGCCGCCAGGGTCGAGCGGTAGACGACTGCGGACAGGGAGATCGGAATACCCTCGTCCTGGAGTGCGCGAACGCCGGGCATGACCTTGTCGTAGTCCCCGCGTACCCGGTTGGTGATCCCTCGCGGACCTTCCAGGCCGATGTTCGCGAACGCGACCTTCCCCGCAATCCGCTTCGCGTGCTGGAGGCCGTGGGTGGCGTTCGTCGGTACGGCCAGGACGAAGTTATCGTCCGCAAACATGTCCACGATCTCACCGAAGTCGCGGCGCATGAGCGGTTCACCGCCGGACAGAAAGATCCGCTTGGTCCCCTTGAGGTGGTCCCTCATGGTCTCCAGCTGCGTCAGCTTCGGGTCCGGCAGCTGGAGGACTTCCGAGCAGAACGAGCAGTCGAAGTCACAGCGCTTCGTGACCTGGAGGATTGCGGACAGGGGTTCGGTGGACCGTTGGGCGAGTTCCTGGATGTCGGTTCCCGGTGCGGCCGTGAAGTGGTGGCCGCGGGCGGCGAAGGCGAGTCCGTCGCCCATCGACAGGTCGCTGCGGGGCGGTACGGCCGGCAGGCCGAGGTCAGTCATGGTCTTCCTCCCTGAACTGATCTATGAATTAAGCCGATTTGTTTCATTCACGATGGATGTCACACGTCGCCGACCGGACGAAGGCACCCGTGAGCCAGCGACGTGCTGCCCGGCCCCCACAGAGCCGGCTCCCGCCCCCGGGGTCACCGGGGGCGGGAGTTTCAGGCCCGCCCTGGTTGTCCGTCCGTGACGTGTAACGGCTCCAGGGCGGGGGTTCCGGCCGGAGGATCAGGACTCCACCGGCCGGTGATCAAGGGGGACGGCCGCTCCCCGCCAGAAGGGGGGTGACTGGCGGGGAGCGGTGTGGCTCGACGAGGGCCCGGCACCAACACGCCCTCGGAGCCGACCGGCAGGGAAGTAGGCCCGCCGGTACTCACCCGTCCGCGGCCGTCTTTCGCGGACGGGCGTTGAACCCCGTCGTCGCAGAGGATGAGCGCTCACGCTGCGACGACGGGAGCCTGTCAGTCCGGCGGGTCCGGTTCCCACCCGCACCACACGCCGGCCGGGGTGACCACCATCCACTCGCGCCCGCCGCCCGGCTCGCGCTGCGGCCGGGCGACCAGTTCGGCCTTGAGCCCCATACGAACTCGGATCGCGGCCAGCCCCTCAGGGGTACATCGAAGAGGGCGTTGCGCGGCGGCGATGCCCGCCAAGACGCCCGTTGCGGCGACCAGTTCGACGGTCACGAGAGCGGCCGGCGGTGAGGGTTGCACCCGGATCCGGGCGCGATCTCCCGGGGGTCGCACCGTCGCAGCTGGTCGGGCTTGGTCGTCCACTCCTGTCCCCCGCCGATCGGCCTCAGGAAGGCCGCCCCGCAGAGGATCTCCATGAAGACCCCCTCCTTCGGCTTGCCGTCGGCGTCACGGTGCTTCAGGTCCTGCACCACCTCGTTGCGAACGAAGTCGGGCAGCGCGGATTTCGGATCTTCGGACATGAGGGTCTCCGTAGCGCTTCGCACTTGGCGTCTCACTTGCTGTAGCCATGGTGGCGCGCCTGCACCTACGATCGGAAGCGGATCTGAAACTTGAAGCGACCACTCGGCAGGTTGGTGAAGCATGGTGAACCGCAAGGAGCTTGATCCAACGTCAGGCCCGTGGGCACCTTTCGGAGTACAACTCCGCAGGTCGCGCGAGGCAGCTGGGATGACCCAGGCCAAACTGGCAAAGCTTGTTGGGGTTGACCCCTCCTACGTCTCCTACGCTGAACTTGCCCCGCCGGATCGGACACCGCCAAGTGAAGCTTTTGCCCGCGACGTTGATCGGGTGCTTGATACGGGTGGCACCCTGCTCCTCATGTGGCTTCAAGCCAAGCACTCGGCACTGTTGGATGGCTTCCCCGAGTTCGCGACCCAGGAGCAGAACGCCGCTGAGATAAGGATCTACGAAGCGGGTATCGTGCCGGGCCTGTTCCAAATCGAGGCGTACGCGAGGGCGTTGGCGGTCGGTGATGTTCGAAGAGGCGCGATCACGCAGGAACAGGCGGACGAGCGGGTCACGTTCCTGCTCGCGAGGCAGGAGCTGGTGAGGCGAAAGCGACCCCCACTCGTACACGCAGTACTCGACGAGAGCTGCCTGCGGCGCATCATCGGAGGGCGAGATGTGATGCAGGCGCAACTTACCCACCTGGAGACGCTGTACGCCGTGAACAACGTCATCCTTCAAGTTGCGCCGTTTGCGCTGGGGGAAGACCGGCCGTTCGCCTTACCGATGGTGCTCCTTACCCTCCCGGATCAGTCCTTCCTGGGCTATTCGGAGTCTGAGGGTCGCAGCCACCTGGAACGAGATACTGAGAGGCTGTCCACCTGGAGGAAACAGTACGATCGCCTTCAGGTGGGAGCGCTGGCCGAGACAGCGACTCTCGAATGGATGCGCGCTGCTCGGAAGGGGATCGAATGTCCGACATCAACTTGCTCGCTGCCCAGTGGGTGAAGTCGAGTTTCAGCCAGCAAGGCGGCAACTGCATCGAGGTGGCTCCCGGCTTCCCCGGTGTGATGCCCGTCCGCGACTCCAAGGACCCTGAGGGACCTACCCTCATGTTCCCGGCCGATGCCTGGTCGCCCTTCGTCGCCGCCGTCCGTACCGGCGAGTTCGGAAACGTCTGACGTCGGTGTGTTGCCCTGAGACCCCGCCACCCCTTGCCGGAGTGGCGGGGTCTCTTGGCTGACCGCTACCTGACGAAGATGTTGAAAGCGCGCCCGGCTTGGGCAGCCAGAGCAAGATCTTCAACAGGCTTCCAGGGATCCGGCCAATGACTTCAGGTCAGGTCCGCTTGCGGCTCGCGATCTCGTCAGCGAGCTGCTGCACGTGGTCGGGGTCCGCGTCCCGGGCGAGGGCGACGTAGTGGTCCATGACGGCCGGCCGGTAGCGCACGGGGAACGTCTCTCCCGGAGCGAGTCGGGTGAGCTCGGTGATCGTGAGGTCTTCGTCCGCGATACCGCGGAACGAGATGCCGCCGGCGGTCTCCACGTCGAGCATCAGGACCACGCGTGGATTGCTGTTGACCTCCCGCCAGTCGACGAGAACGCCGAGCGCAAGCGCCCCCGTACGCAGTTCCGCATTGCGCTTCCGTGCCTCACTGCTCAGGAACGGGTTCGGGGCGACGCCCGGGAAGTCGGGCCCGACACCGAGCGATTCCCGACTCAGGTCGGGCCTGAGCTGCGCCATCAGATCGTTGAGCTTCTTCCGCGAACCGAACATCCTGGCCCCTCCCTCACACCGGTGCCGGACTCTCGGCCTGGCGCTTCGCCTTCACCGCGATCGTACGTCGCGGCCATTCCCGACCTCCGGCGCATCGCGCCGTCCCGATGGGATCGCCGTCTGCGGTCGCGGACGGACTCGGTCGGTGCACCTGTCGGTCGGACGAGCCACGTCCGCACGCCGACAGGAGGACCAAGCCGTGATCGATACTGACCCCAACAGTGCGTCCCGGGCAAGACCGTACGGTGCCGCGATCCTGTGCGGAGAGAGGAGGCCCCGTCACGCCTTTTCCGGAGTGGCGGGGCTCCGCCGTGAACTGGGCGGGTTCCGGGCGTCAGGAGTGCCTGCTGTCGGCAATACTGGGGTGTCCGGGGGCGATTCGGACAGGGAGGCGCGGTGGGCGGGACGGCCGGATTCGCCGTGGTGGTGTTCGGCGGGCTGGGCGGCGTGGTCGCCTACCTCGCCGGGGTGGTCGGGCTGCGCGACCTGCGGCGGCTGCGCCGGGTCGGCGTCCCGGCCCAGGCCCTGGTGCGCGCCCGCGTCCCCGCCCCGGAGGACCGCGCGCTGCCACCGCGCCCGCTGCTGCAGTTCGAGACCGAGGACGGCCGGGTGGTGGAGGTCTTCTCGCCCGTCCCGTCCACCCCACGCCACCCGCTGCCGGACGGCGGCCACGTGCAGGTCCGCTACGACCCGGCCGACCCCCGGCAGGTCCTGGTGGACGGCCGCGAACGCAGGCCCTTGGAGTACGGCTTCGTGGCGCTCGGGCTGCTGATGGTGCTGGCCGCGATCACGCTGGCGGTCGCCGTTCTGTGAGGCTGCCCGACGGTTGCGACGTTCATCAGAACCGAGTCGTGGGGCGGGCCCGGCGCCGTTGCCGGCTCAGGTGATGACGGTGGTGGCGGCCGTGGTGGCGATGGTGACGGCCGCGATGGCGGCCACGGCGGCCTGCATGTTCCGGATCGCCTGGCCGACGGACTCGCCCGCCCAGTCGCCCTCGGCGATCTCCGCGAAGCGCGGCTCGACCTGCTTGCGGGGCTGCTCCGGGAAGGCCACCTTGTACAGGCGGGCGGTATGCAGGAGGGCGATCAACGTGGCGGTGCGGACGTCCGGTTCGGCGCCGTCCAGGACCACGGCGGCCAGGCGTGCGCGCAGGGCGCGCTCGACGGAGCCGTCCGCCTCCGGGTAGCGGCGGACCGGGAAGAGGCCGAGGGCGCGGTGGCGCTCCTCGACGACCAGGCCGCGCTCGCACAGCCGCTGGACGGTGTCCCGGATCGCCGTCGGCTGGTCCTTGGCCAGCCACTCGGCCGGCTTGGCCTTTCCGGCGCCCTTGCGCTCCGCCCACTCGGCGAGCCGGTCGAGACGCCCGTCGAGCAGGGGCTCGCCGGTCGGCGTGCGGTCGGTGACGGTCAGCCGGCCGTCGTCCACCACGACCCGCCCGGCCAGCGCGAGGTCCGCGAGGAACCCGCCCGCCACCGCCCAGCCGGCGGTCGTACCCGCCTTCGCAGCACCGGACTTGTCGTCCAGCGACAACAGCATCAGCTCCTCGGCGAGGGTGACGTGCATGCTCCATTCCTTTCGCGGATCAGAGGCGATCACCGGCAACCGGCAACTACCAGCAGCAACCGGCGGCGACCGGCGGCGACCGGCGGCGACCGGGAAATGATCAAGAAGCGATCAGTCTACTGAGGTTTTCGTGGCGGCCCGATGGCGAACACCGCCTTCACCGACGCCGACCACCTCACCCGCACCCTCCGCCGGGGCCTGCGACACATCCAGCTCCAGCCACCCCTCATCGAGGGATGTCCGGCCGGCACCGGCCCGTCACTCGCTCCACCGACTCGGCCCTGAGAACCTCAGTAACTGAACGGCGTTGGCGCTGGACGTCGGCGGTACCCATCGGGCTCCCCCGCTTCCCCTGCCGTCCGGCGCGGCGGCTCGGCGGCGCGCCTTCGTGCCGCGCGCGGCGTGGTCGAGCCGATTCCGCGGCACCGCCGAAACACCGGCGCTCCGGCGGTTCGACCACGGTATTCCGGCGCTCCGTCGCCGGCCGGAACAGCCGGGGCGAATATGACGCCCAGTCATCGGAAAGTCACGCATTTCCATGGTCGGCGTACACCCGCGATATTCGCGGCCCGATTCCCACGGACGGATCCCCGTAGTCGGTTCGTCACGCCCCGCATTCGCTCCGCCCGGAATTCCACGCGCGAAACGCGGCCCGCGCGGGCCTTCGGGCAGTCCTTCAGGCAGGGCTTCCGGACGGGCCTTCCGGGCGGGGCGCGGACACCCGGGCCGCCGGCCCGGCCTCGGCTAGACGTCGAGAGCGGCCTCGATGCGCTTGAGACCGTGCCGGGCGAGCGCAAGGTTGCCGCGCGAGCGGTCCAGCGCCAGGTAGAGGAAGAGCGAGCCGTGACTGCGGGTCAGCGGGCGGATCAGGTGGTACTGGGTGCCGAGGGTGATCAGGATGTCCTCGATGACATCGTCGATCGACAGCGCGGCCAGGGCGCGTATCTTCGCACGAACGACCTCGGTGTTGGCGGCGGCCGCAATCTCCAGGTCGAGCTGCTGCCCCCCGCCGAGGGACCCGAGCGACATACCGCTCTCGTAGTCGGCCACGGCCACTCCGATGGCCCCCTCGATGGCCATCGCGTCCTTGAGTGCGTCGTCAATGTTCATACGCTGTTCGTCCTTTGCGTGACTTCCGGGCAGAACTCCCGTGTGCAGGAACAAAATAGCAAGAAGTCACCGGTTGTGGTCGCCTCGTGAAAATGATGGAATAAAGTACGCTACCGGGGTTCAGAACGTGAAGGGGTACTGGTGCGCGCACTCGAAGCTTCTCTCTCCGATGTGCTCGGCTCCCCCGGAGTGGTCGGTGCCGCGCTCGTCGACGCCGTCACAGGTCTCAGCTACCAGTCCGCCGGGGACCACCGGCTGCTCGGGACCGGGGCCGAACTCGCCGAGCTGACCAACCTGATCGGCGAGCGGCTGTACGAGGCAGGGGCGGAGAGCGAGTTGGAGAGCCTGGTGGTCACCAGCACCCGCCATCACCAGGTCGTCCAGGTGGTGTCCCGGAAGGGCGACCCCCTGCTGCTGGCCACCGTGCTGGACCGGGAACGGACCAACCTGGCGCTGGCCGTCCGCCAGACCGCCGACCGCGCGCAGGACTTGCTGGCATGACCGACCCGTCCCACGACACGGCTCCGCCCGCCATGCCCGCAGCTCCCACGGCGCCGGCTCCGCCCACCGCGCGCAACGTGCCCGCGCTGCTGCTCGCGCTGCGCCGGACGGAGTTCACCGGCTCGGTCACCGTCTCCAGCGCACCGGGCGGCACGATCCACCTGGAGCAGGGTCTGGTCGCGGCGATCGAGACCCCCGGGGCCCCGACCGCCGCGACCCTGCTGCTGAAGTCCCGGCGCGTCGGCGAGGAGGAGTGGGCGTCCGCCGAGACGGCCGCGTCCGTCGGCCGGCCGGCCGACACTCCCCCGACCTGGGGCGGCGACCTCGGCGCGGCCCTGGTGGCTCAGGGGTCGATCGGCGCCGCCGAGCTCGAAGCCGTCTGCACCGCCGCCGCCTTCGACGGGGCCTTCGCCCTGGTGCTGAGCCCGCCCGGCAGTTGGGAGACGGCCGAGGCGGCGCCGCCTGCCAGGATCGCGCTGCGCCCGGGCATCGAGCCGGAGCAGCTCTTCGAGGAGACCGCCCGGCGGACGGCCCTGCTGACCCGCCTCTGGGGACCGCCCGGCGAACTGGCCCGCATCCGGATCCGTCCTGCCGCCCGGGCCGAATCCGGCGCGCTGCGGATCCCGGTCCGCTACCGGGAGATCCTGGCCGCCGCCACCGGCCGCCGCACCGCGCGCGACCTCGGCTTCGCCCTGGGACGCGGTGTGTTCGCGGTGCTCCTCGACGTCGTACGGATGGACGCCCGGCACCTGCTCCACCGGGAACCGGCGCACCCCACTCCCCTGGCACCGAGCGTGGCCCCGCGCATACCGACGGGCGAACCGCCGCCGGCCGACACCGGGCCGCTGCCGCGCCGCGTCCGCAGCGGACGCGGCGCGGGTGGTCCGGGCGGCCCCGGCGGCCTGCCCGCCCGATCCGAGGGAGCGGCGGCCGCTTCCGAGGGTCCACCGAACGCACACCGCGCCGAACACACCGCGCGTACCGAGACGACCGAGCAGAGTGAGAAGAGCGCACCATGAGCAGCCAGACACCGACCGCCGTGCTGGTCGACGAGTTGAAGTCCCTCCGCGACCGGGTCATGGGCATCTCGGAGAGTGTCATCTCCACCACTGACGGCCTGTTGGTGGCCGCCGACACGGCCGCCGTCCACCCCGAGTCGGCCGCCGCCCTGTCGGCCGCCATGCTCGGCCTCGGCCGGCGCACCGCGGCCGAGGTCGGCGTGGGCGGCCTGCGCGACGTGGTCACCCGCTGCAACAGCGGCTACGTCGTGGTGCTGGCGATCGGGGAGCAGGCACTGCTGATGATCCTGGGAGACGAGGGCCTCGACGTCGCCGGCCTGCACCGCGAGTCGCCCGCCACGGTCCGCCGCCTGAGCGAGCTGCTCGGGATGGTCCCCGCGGTCTAGGGGCTCTCTTTCGGATCACGCCGGGCGCGCGACGCCGGAGCACGCACCTCGCCGCGTTGTCGTCGGTCGCCGATACTCCGCATGGACTCCCTCCTCCGCCTTGCGATGCACGCACTCCGACGCCGCGCGCTGATCCGACGTGATCCGAAAGAGAGCCCCTAGTCCCAACGCCGTTCAGTAGTAATCAGGGGCGATCGAGCCGATCTCCGCACAGGGCCTCGACCAGCCGCCGGGCCCGGGTCTCCTCCGAGAGGAGCGTCTCCACCAACGGCCCGGTTCCCTGCCTGTCCGTGGCGCCGGACAGGTAGGCCTCGACCGCTCGCGGGTCGGCCGCGAGCGGCACCCGCCCGGCGGTGAGCGCCGCGTGGGCCCGGGCGTAGTCCAGGCCGAGCCGGGCCAGCCGCACCCCGCCCGCGTGCCGCTCGGCCGGGTCCGCGCCGCCCTCGCCGGCCAACTGCGGGTGCCGGCAAGCCACTTCGTGCACGGCGAGAACGGCCAGCAGCACGTGCTCGGTGCCGGGCGCACGGCGGCCGAGGCGCTGCGCCTGCCCGTCGACCTCCAGCCGGACCCAGGCCATCGGCGCGACCGCGATGTTCATCTTGGCGAAGCCGGGCACCAGCAGCCGCTTCCAGCGCGGCAGCCGGTACGGCGTGCGGCCGAGCAGCGCGTCCCGGGTGGGGCGCAGCAGCGGGTCGAGGTCGTCCAGGTCGTCGGGGGCGCCCGGGGCACCGGGACCGTCCGGCACGTCGGGGCCGGCGGGCACCGCCAGCCGCTCCAGCACCGCTCCCGGCGCGACGCCCGCCGCGTGCAGCAGTTCGGCGGCCCGGGCGTGCGGATCGGCGAGCAGGGCGCGCAACAGGTGTTCTGCGCTGAACTTCCGCTCGCCGTCCTGCCGGGCCCGCTCCATGGCGCCGGCCAGGGCGCGGGCGGCGGCGCCGCTGAGCAGCAGGCCGCGCTCCCCGGTCGGGCCGAGCACGTCGCGGGCCGGCACGCTCGCACCGGCCCCGTCGTCCGAGCCCCAGCGTGCCGTGTCGACCCCGCCCTGGCGGTCTCGCAGGACGGCGAGCAGGGCGGTCGCGGTCGCCCCGGCGGCCGACAGGGCCTCACCGGCCGGGCCCTTCGCCCCGGCGACGGCGGCCAGCAGGTGTTCCGTCCCGAGGCGGCCGTCACCCCCGCCGCGCGCGCCCCGGGCCGCGCCCAGGACGCCGAGCGTGCGCCAGTCCGGTTCCAGCGTCGTCTCCATCCGAGCCCTCCCACCATGATGTTTTGCCCGAACTATATGCCTGCTTTGCTCGCCCTTTACACGTGACTGCGCGTCAAGGAAACGTCAGAACCGGCCGGTTCTGGACTCAGGGCGCGGAGGCCGGGTCGGCGGCGCTCACCGGGACGTCCGGGTGGCGGAACCAGGACCCCTGCACCAGCCGCTGCACCAGCATCAGCACCGCGCCGAGCAGCAGCGCGCCCAGCCCGATCACCGTCACCCCGCCGACCCGGCCGATGCCCGGCAGGTCGATCGAGGTGGCACCGTAGTCCGGGTCGGCGTAGACGTCGAAGGCGCCGTAGGCGAAGAAGTACAGCAGCATCAGGCCGCCGGCCAGCGGCAGCACGCCCTTGAAGACGAAGTCCCGGACGCTGCGGGTGAGGACCCGGCGGTAGTACCAGACGCAGGCGAAGCCGGTCAGGCCGTAGTAGAAGGCGATGCCGAGGCCGACCGAGGCGATCGAGTCGGCCAGCACGTTGCCGCTGATCGCGGTGAGCAGGACGTAGAAGGCGATCGACGCCAGGCCCATGGCGACCGTCGACCAGGTCGGGGTCCGGTGGCGCGGGTGCACCCGGGCGAAGCCGGTCGGGATGGCCCGGTGGGTGGCCATCGAGAAGGTGGTGCGGGCGGTGGGCAGGATCGTCGTCTGGGTGGAGGCGGCGGCCGAGGTCAGCACCATCAGGATCAGCAGCCGGCTGAGCACCGCGCCGATCCCGGTGGTGCCGAACACCGCGTCACCGAGGCCGGACAGCACGTCCCCCGAGTGGGCCGGGTTGCCGAGCCCGATGCCGTCCGCGCCGACCCCGGCGAAGGACTGCGCCGAGGTCGCGACCAGGACGTAGATGAGGAGCAGCAGCACGGTGGAGATGACGGCCGCGCGGCCGGGGGTACGGGCGGAGTCGGCGGTCTCCTCGTTGACGGACACGGCGGTGTCCCAGCCCCAGTAGATGAAGACCGCGGCCAGCATGCCGGCGGTGAACGCCGAGGTCGAGGGCACGTTGAACGGGTTGAACCAGGACGCGTCGACGGGGATGGCCGTCGGGGGCGCGGCGGAGCCGTACGCCTTGACGAGCGCGGTGGCCGAGAAGGCGACCAGCATCACCACCTCGACGGCCAGCAGCCGGCGCTGGAGGGTGGCGGACAGCTCGATGCCGACGTAGCAGATCGCCGTCATCAGGACGATCCACACCACCCCGGCGCTGGTCGTCCACACCCGGCTGTCCGCGAGCGAGTCCAGGCCGACCAGCCGGAAGCCGTACACCCCGGCGATCTGCGCCAGGTTGGCCATCACGATGACGTCGGCGACGACGATGCCCCAACCGCCCATCCAGCCGGTGCGCGGGCCGAACGCCCGGGCGGCCCAGGTGAAGGTGGTGCCGCAGTCCGGGTCGGCGGCGTTGAGCTCCTTGTAGGCGTAGGCGATCAGCAGCATCGGGATGAACGCCAGGACGGTGACGACGGGCGCCTGGAGGCCGACCCCGACCACGACGATGCCGAGGGTCGCGGCCAGGCTGTAGGCGGGGGCGGTGGAGGCGAGACCGATGCACACCGAGGACAGCAGGCCCAGGGCGCCGCTCTTCAGGCCCTTCTCGCCCGCACCGGAACCCGTCGGACGGTCGCTCGGACCGCCGGTCGGGGGGCTGGTCGGGGACGCCGGCACTGGCCCCACCCCCTTGAGTGCGCAGCGGGGGCCGCGAGGACCGATCTGGTCGTCTCAGCGTAACGCCGCCCTCGGCGGGCGGCCCGGGGACGGCGAGCAGGCGGCCTGGGCGCAGGGCTTCCGGGCTTCCGGGCTTCCGGGCTTCCGGACTGGACGGACGACGCGCGGCGCGGGCCGTGGTGCGGTCGCGGCGGTGCCCGCCTGGCTCGGCGGGCCCGCTGTCCGAACGGCGACCGCTCCGCCGCCACGGCGCCGCGCGCCTCCTACCTGTTTTCCACCGGTTGCCGAGGGCTCCGGAGTACCGGCCGGAGCCCTGGTCTCGGCGTGGTCCGCCCGCCGGCCCGAAGGCCGGTGAGGGACCGTCTGTGGGGTTTCACCCGAGTTGGTCGAGGCGCAGCCGCGCCACCCGGACCGTCCGGCGCGGCAGGGTGGTGGGCAGGGCCACCAGCAGGGCGGTGGCGGTGAACATCGCGAAGTGCGAGCCCTCCGGCCAAGGCCCGGCCCAGCCCAGTTCGCCGTGCCGGTGCTCGGCGAAGGCGTTGCAGCACAGCCAGGCCGCCAGTCCGATCAGCGGCGCCGCCCGGGGCCGGGAGAAGCCGCCGAGGATCGCGCACAGGCCGAGGTAGGCGACGTAGGCGAGCCCACCGGAGTGCAGTTCGCCGAGCCCGCCGAGGCCCATCGCCAGGACGCCGCCGGCGAGCAGGGCCACCGTGCCCGAGGTCGGGGCGGAGAGCCGCTCCAGGACCGGGTGGTAGCGCCGCCCGCCCGGCCGGGCCGCGTACATCCGCACGGCCTACCTCTTCGCGGCGACGAGTTCGGGCGCCGGGCCGACCGGCAGGTGCCACCGGGTGCGCCGGTGCAGCGCCTCCAGCTCGTGCAGCAGCTCGGGCACCGGGACGGTCAGCACCGGGCAGCCCGCCTCGCGCGCGCAGTGCGCCGTGACCGAGCGCCGCAACCGACGCCGCAGCAGACCGCCGCTCTGGCCGAGGACCAGCAGGTCGTCCGGCCGGTCGGCGGCCTGGACGAGGGCGGGCCCGGTCTCGCCCCTGATCACCAGCGGGCGCAGCGGCACGCCGGGGTCGGCGCCGCCGAACGCCGCGTCGAGGGCGTCCCGCAGCCGCTGTTCGGCCGCCTCCCGCACCGCCGCGAGCAGCGGCGGGCACGGCGAGCGGCGGTAGCCGAGTTCGCCGCCGGGCGGCTCCCAGGCGAGTACCGGGACGAGTTCGGCGCCACGGCTGCGGGCTTCCGCCACGCCGCGGTGCAGGGCGGCGAGGCTGCCGAGCGATCCGCTGACCCCGACCACCACCCTGCCGGTGCCGCTGCCCTGGTGCCGCCCGTTGCCGTGCATGGTCCGTCCTCGCGTCGTCGTTCCGGTACCCGGCGTGTCGCCCGGTGTGTCACCTGGCGCGTCACCTGGTGTGTCGTCCTCCACCCAACCGCCGCGCCGGCCGCCCGCCGCCCGTCCTTGACGCCTTCCTGACGCCCCGGGCCGCCTTCCCAACGCGCTCCATACGCCGACCGCCCGCCTGCCTCCCGCCGGCACCTGGTTTCACCCGTTCGGCGGAGCCAGGAAGCCGGGAGCCGGAACGCGGCGGAAGCCGGGAGCCGCGCGGCGGCACAGTGCCCCGGATGCCGGATCGCGGGCGATCAGCCGTGGCGTCAGGCCGGGGCACGGGCGAGGTCGAGGATGTAGGCGGTGCCGCCGGCGGGGGACGGTTCGACGGTGAGCTCGCCGTTCATCGCCTCGACGAAGCCCCGCGCCACGGTGAGGCCGGCACCGTCGACGGCCGGGCCGGGGGCCCTCACCCGGAGGTGGATCCGCCCGGCCACCGCGCCCGCGTCCACCAGGGCGGGCCTGGCGGCCCCCGCCAGGACGTCGGCGAGGGCGCGTTCCAGCAGCCCGGCGTCGGCGAGCACGGGCGGCAGGCCGTCCGGGAGGGCGAGGCGCACGTCGCGCTGCTCGCCGCCCTGCTCGGCGGGCAGGGTGGCCAGCGCGGCGGCGAGCACCGGGGCCAGGGCAGTCGGGCGCAGCAGCACCGGTTGCTCGCCGGCCCGCAGCCGGTCGAGGTCCAGCAGGTCGGCGACCAGGCGTTCCATCCGCCGTACCTCGGCGGCGATCCGCCGCCCCGGCGGCCCCGGCAGGTCGGCGGCCTCGCGGCGCAGCGCGGCGAGCGGGGCGCGCAGGTCCTGTCCGACGGCCTCCAGCAGTGCGGTGTGCAGGGCGTCGGTGTGGGCGAGGGTCTCGGCGGCGGCGGCCTGGGCGGCCAGCCGTTCGCGTTCCCGGGCCAGTCGCAGCTGGGTGACGTAGGGGCCGAGCAGTCGGGTGTCCTGCTCGGTGAGCGCCGGTCCGCGCAGGGCCAGGACGGCGTCCGGGCCGAGGTCGACGGCGAGCGAGGCCTCTTCGGGGCGCTGCGGGAGGGCGGTGCCGGAGGCGGCGGTGGGGCGCCAGAGCCGGCCGGTGCGGACCAGGACGACGGCGCCCTCCAGGCCGAGCACCTGGCGCAGGTCGGCGACCAGGTCGGGCACTGCGCGGGCGCCGGATTCGACCGCCGCGCCGGCCAGCCGGGCCAGCACCGCCGCTTCGGCGCGGGCCCGGTCGGCCTGCTGGGAGCGGCGGGTGAGGCCGTCGATGAGGTGGGCGATGATCCCGGCGACGGCGAGGAAGAGCAGCAGCGCGGCGAGGTCGGCGCCGCGGGTGACGGCGAGGCTGTGCCAGGGCGCGGTGAAGAAGTAGTCGGCGGCGAGCGCCCCGGCGGCGGTGCTGGCGGCGGCGGGCAGCAGGCCGCCGAGCCGGGCGGTGGCGGCGACGACCAGCAGCAGGCAGAGCAGGGCGCCGGGGAGGGCCAGCGAGTCGCGCAGCGGGGAGAGCGCCCAGGCCAGGGCGGCCGTTGCGGCCGGGCCGGCCAGCCAGGCCAGGCGCCGGCGGCGCGGCGGGACGGCGGCCGGGCGGCGGCGCCGGGGTGCGGGCGGGACGGCCAGCAGGCCGGGTTGGGGCGGGGGGACGACCCGGACGTCGATCGGGCCGGCCAGCCGGATGACGCGGTTGATCACCGAGCCGGAGACCAGTTCGCGCAGGCGGCTGCGGCTGGTCGGGCCGAGCAGGATCTGGGTGGCGCTCTCGGCGTGGGCGAAGTCCACCAGGGCGCGGGCGGCGTCGTTGCCGTCGACCTCGATGTAGCCGCCGTGGAGTTCGTGCAGCAGTGCGCGCTGGCCGGCGAGGGCGGGCGGCTCGTGGACGGTGGCGCCGTCGTCGGGCCGGACGTGCACGCCGATCAGGTCGCCGTGCACCCGGGTGGCGGTGCGGGCGCCGCGGCGGATCAGGTGCTCGCCCTGCGGGGCCCCGTTGAGGGCGACGACGATGCGTTCCTTGGTCTCCCAGGGCGCCCGGATGCCGTGCCGGGCGCGGTAGTCGGCGAGTTCCTCCTCGACCCGGTCGGCCAGCCAGAGCAGGGCGAGTTCGCGCAGGGCGCCGAGGTTGCCGGCCCGGAAGTAGTGGTCGAGGGCGACGTCGATCCGGTCGGGCGGGTAGATCGCGCCCTGGGCCATCCGGGTGCGCAGGGCCTGCGGGCTGAGGTCGACGAGTTCGATCCGGTCGGCGGCGCGGACCACCTCGTCGGGGATCCGTTCGCGCTGGGCGACGCCGGTGATCTGTTCGACGACGTCGTTGAGGCTCTCCAGGTGCTGGATGTTGACGGTGGTGGCCACGTCGACGCCGGCGTCGAGGAGTTCCCGGACGTCCTGCCAGCGTTTGGGGTGGCGGCCGCCGGGGGCGTTGGTGTGGGCGAGTTCGTCGACGAGCGCGAGCTGCGGGCGGCGGGCGAGCAGGGCGTCGACGTCGAGTTCGGTGAGGGTGGTGCCGCGGTGGCCGACGGTGCGGCGGGGCAGTACGGGCAGGTCCCCGAGCTGGTGCTCGGTGCCCCGGCGGCCGTAGGTCTCGACGAGTCCGACGACGACGTCGAGGTCTTCGTCGTCGCGCAGCCGGCGGCCCTCGGCGAGCATGGCGTACGTCTTGCCGACCCCCGGCGCAGCCCCCAGGAACACCCGCAGTCGTCCGCTCACCGCCGTGCCGCCACCTCCTCGGTGTCCATGCTCCGCCGGGGCGCCGGGGTGCGCGAGGGGGCGGGCGCTCCACCGGAGTGGCGGGGCGCGCAAGGCGGCCGACGAGAGATCTGGATGGTGCTATCGCCATTAGCACCATGTTGCTGAAGCTGGACACCGGCGACGCCCGCCCCCTGCACGAGCAGGTGGCGGGCGCGATCAGGCGGGCCGTCGCCGAGGGCGAGTGCGCCCCCGGGGACAGGTTGCCACCGGCCCGGGAGCTCTCCCGGGCGCTGGGGGTGAACACCAACACCGTCCTGCGCGGGCTGCGCACGCTGCGCGACGAGGGCGTGCTGGAGTTCCGCCGGGGCCGTGGCGTCACGGTCGCCGAGGACGCCGACACGCGCTCCGAACTGGCCGAGCGGGTACGGCAGTTGGTTGCCGATGCGGCCCAGGCCGGCTACAGCAGGAACGATCTCGTGGACATGATCAGGGGGATGTCGTGACGGACGGGAAGCTCATAGCGAAGGAGCGCCGGGAGCCCGGGGCGGGGCGCGGCGCGTTCTGGGGCGCGGTGGCCTGGTCGGCGGGCGTCCTGGCCCTGCTGATCGCGCTGCCGTGGGCCGCGCGCCACCGGCTGCCGGACCCGCTCGCCACCCACTGGGGCGGGCAGGACCCGGACGGCTCCATGTCACTGACGGCGGCCGCGCTGTTCCCGGCGGCGGTCTGGCTGGTGCTGGTGCTGGCCGCCGCGGCCACCCTCCGGTTCCGGGCCGGGACGGCGCGCGGTGCCATCGGGGCGGCGCTGGCGGCCGGCGGAGTGCTCCTGACGGGGGCACAGACCTCCATCGTGCACGCCAACCTGGACCGCGCGCGCTGGCAGGAGGCCGCGCCGATGGGCTTCGAGGTGGTCGTCCTGGTCGTGGCGGCGGGCCTGGCCGGCCTGCTGACCTGGCTGGCCGTCCGCCCGCACGTCGACCACCCCGCCGGGGCGCGCCCGACGGCCGGGGCGCCGACGCTGACGGCCGCGCCGGGCGAGCACCTGGTCTGGCTCTCCCGAGCCGCCAACGCGTGGCTGCAACTGGCCTCGGCCGTCCTCGCCCTGGGCGCCCTGGGCGCCGTGCTGGCGCCGGCCAGCGGGCTGATCGCGCTCAACTGGTCGCTGATCGTGCCGTTCGCCTCCACCTCCGTCATCACGCTCGGCTGCTCCTCGGTCACGACCCGGGTGACCGCCGACGGCCTGTCCGTCGACTTCGGCCCGTTCGGCTGGCCCAGCCGGCGCTGGTCCCCCGCCGACCTCGACTCGGCCCGCGCCGAGCTGCGCACCCCCGCCCAGGCCGGCGGCTGGGGCTACCGCGTCAACGGCCTCGGCACCACCGTGATGCTGCGCCGCGGCGTCTGCCTGGTGGTCCGCACCCGGCGCGGGCGCGAGTTCGCCGTGAGCGTCGACGACGCCGAGCGCGGCGCGGCCCTGCTCAACTCCCTCATCGCCAGGTCCGCCAGCCCCACCGGCTGACCCCCGTCACGCCGCTGGGGTCCGTCTTCAAACCGCCCGTTCAGGTGGTGTGGACAGGGGCCGCACCGTGGGTACACCAGCTGACAGCTGCTCACAGTGCAGAGGGCAAGGAGGCGTCCGTGACCCACGAACGGCGGACGGCGAAAGCCCCGGAGCGCGACGCGGTCGTCGCCCGGGGAGGCACCAACCAGGACGAACGGACCATCACCTTCCTACGACTCGGCGTCGGACTGATCGGCATCCTGCTGCCGCTCGCACTCCCCCTGGGGAACTGGCTGTTCGCCGAGCTCAGGGGCCAGAGCACGGCGGGATTCTGGCCGGCCTCGATGAGCGGCTCGTACTACACCAGCACCCGGAACCTCTTCGTGGGCGGCCTGTGCGCGCTCGGGGTGTTCCTGATCTGCTACCGCTTCGACCGCCGGGACGACCGCTGGAGCACCGCCGCCGGCGTGTTCGCGCTCGGGGTCGCCCTGTGCCCGACCGCGCCGCAGGGCGCCACCGCGTTCCAGGGCGCGGTCGGCCTGCTGCACTACGCCTTCGCCGGACTGCTGCTCTTCGTGCTGGCGATGTTCTGCGTGTACTCCTTCCGCAACCCGCGCTCCACCCAGCCGTCCTGGGTCAGCCGGGCCTACCTGGCGGCCGGGGTGCTGATCCTGGTGCTCCTGCTGCTCGCCGTCGTCGCCGGGGTGGCCGGCGTCGGCACGGACTGGGCCGTCCGGCCGCTGTACCTGTGCGAGTGGTTCTCGACCTGGGCGTTCGGTGCCGCCTGGACCGGCGCCGCGCTCGAACTGGCCGCCGCCGGTCGATCGTACGGACACCACCCGCTCCTCCCGGGGCAGAGCGGCTCCCCCGCCACCGGCAGCCCGGCGGCCCAGCCCTAGGATGCGCCCTTAAGGGGGCCTTAACCCCAAGAGATGGTCATCTTGTCGTCCCGGAACACCGTTACCATGCGCACCAAGGCCCGCCACCAGGGCGGCCGGTGACGGAACCCCAGCAACGGGAGGACGAGCATGTCGAACGAGGTCCGGGCAGGGCGCGGTCCGCAGGAGGAGTACCCGTCGGTGGATCTGCGGATGGACGTACCGCACTCGGCGCGGGTCTACGACTACCTCATCGGCGGCAAGACCAACTTCGAGGCGGACCGCGTCGCCGCGCACGCCTCGGTGCAGGCCTGGCCGTCGCTGCCGATCTCCATGCGCACCACCCGCGACTTCATGCAGCGCGCCGTCCGCCACCTCACCGAGGAGTACGGCGTCCGGCAGTTCCTGGACATCGGCACCGGCATCCCCACCTCGCCCAACGTCCACGAGATCGCCCAGTCGATCGCCCCGGACGCGCGGGTCGCCTACGTCGACAACGACCCGATCGTGCTCACCCACGCGCGGGCCCTGATGTCCAGCACGTCGCAGGGCCGCACCTGTTACGTGGACGCCGACTTCCGCGACCCGGAGTCGATCATCCAGAACCCCCGGCTGCGCGAGGTCCTCGACTTCTCCCAGCCGGTGGCGCTGTCGCTGATCGCCATCGTCCACTTCGTGCTCGACGAGGACGACCCGCAGGGCATCGTGCGCCGCTTCATGGACGCCCTGGCGCCCGGCAGCTTCCTCGCCCTGACCGTGTTCACCGGGGACACCGACCCGGTGGGCGTGGGCGGCGTCGGCCGGGAGTACAACGCGCGCGGCATCCCGCTGCAGATCCGCGACCAGAAGGAGACCGCGGCCTTCTTCGACGGCTACGACCTCCTCGACCCCGGCGTCACCCTGGTCCACCACTGGCGCCCGGACGCCGGGGCCGCGCCGATCCGCGACCAGGACATCGCGATGTACGCGGGCGTGGCGATCAAGCGCTGAGCCCGCCGACGTCAGCCGGGGACGGCGACCAGGCCCGCCTCGTAGGCCAGGATGACGAGGTGGACCCGGTCGCGGGCGTCGAGCTTGGCCAGCAGCCGGGTCATGTAGGTCTTCACGGTGGCGATGCTGAGGACCAGTTCGGCGGCGATCTCGGTGTTGGACAGGCCCCGGCCGACCAGGGTGAGGATCTCCCGCTCCCGGTCGGTGATCGCGCCCAGCCGCCGGGCGGCCGCTGTCGGCCCGGCGACCGGCGCCGGTGCAACGGCCGGTGACGCGGCGGCCGCCGGGCCCGGGGCCGGCCGCTGGTCCGCGAAGGAGGAGATCAGCCGGCGGGTGACGCTCGGTGCGATCAGGGCGTCCCCGGCGGCCACCACCCGGACGGCGGCGAGGATGTCGTCCAGCGCCATGTCCTTGACCAGGAAGCCGGACGCCCCGGCGCGCAACGCCGCGTACACGTGGTCGTCGTCGTCGAAGGTGGTGAGCACGACGACCCTGGTCGGCCCACCACCACCGGTGATCAGGCGGGTCGCCTCGATGCCGTCCATGCCGGGCATCCGCAGGTCCATCACGACGACGTCGGGCCGCAGTTCACCGGCCAGCCGGACGGCCTCGGCGCCGGTGCCGGCCTCGCCGACCACCTCGACGTCGGCGGTCTCGGTGATGACCATCTCCAGCGCGGCCCGGACCAGCGGCTGGTCGTCGACCAGCAGGACGCGGGTCATGCATTCACCTCCACGGGGATCGGCAGTCGGACGGCGACCCGGAAGCCGCCCTCGGGGCGCGGACCGGCCTCGAACTCGCCGTCCAGCAGGCCGACCCGCTCGCGCAGCCCGGCCAGGCCGAAGCCGGTGCCCCGGCCCGGGTCGGTGCCGGTGCCCGTGCCCCGGTCGGTGATCTCCACGGCCACCTCGCCCGCCGTGCGGCGGTCGACCAGGACCTCGCAGGAGCGGGTGTCCGCGTGCCGCACCACGTTGGTGACGGACTCCTGGATGACGCGGAACGCCGAGAGGTCGATCTCCGGTGGCAGCGGGCCCTGTTCACCCCGCCGCCGGACCTCGACCCGGACGCCGGCGGCCGTGGTCGCGGCGGCCAGCCGGTCGAGGTCGGCCAGGCCCTGGGGGGTGGTCGCCGACGTCTCGCCGTCGGCCTGGCGCAGCGCGACGAGCATCCGGCGCAGCCCGGCCAGGGTGTCCCGGCCGGCGTTCTCGATCTCGCCGAGCGCCTGCTTGGCCCGTTCGGGGCGGGTGTCGATGACCCGGCGGGCGGCGCCGGCCTGGAGGGCGACGATGCCGATGGTGTGGGCGACGGTGTCGTGCATCTCGCGGGCGATCCGCAGCCGTTCGGCGGTGACGGCCTCGGTGGCCGCCCGGGTGCTCAACGCCCGGGCGTGCTCGCGGTTCTGCCGCATCGAGCGGCCGATCAGCCAGGCGACCAGGGCGAGCAGCGCGGCGCCGTCGGCGGAGCCGATGTGGGTGCCGGTGAAGATGCCGACGGTGTTGCCGTGCACCAGGCCGATGTGCAGCACGAGCAGGCTCATCACCAGCGCGAACGCGGCCCGCGAGCTGCGGCGCGGCCGGGTGGCGGTGATCAGGCAGAGCGCGACGTCCACGGCCAGCAGGGAGGCCGGCGGCACCTGGGTGTCGGCGGCCCAGCCGTCGGTCTCCGTGAAGGCGGCGACGAACAGCAGGGCGACCGCGAGCACCGGAAGGCGGCGCACCAACGCGGCACCGGCGAAGGCCACCACCGTGGTGGCCAGGGTGAAGGACAGGCCGCCGTGGGCGGCGGCCCCGCCGTGGTACCGGGCGTTGCCGCCGAGCAGGACGGCGGGGTACGCAGCGGCCACGCACCAGGCGAGTCCGACCCAGACCTCGGGCGGAACGCGCCGGAACAGGGGCGGAGAGGGCGTCGCAAGCATACGAAGATCGTATCGGCGGCCCGAGGCGCCGTCATCGGACCGTGGTTGTACGACCGGGGGTGACAGCCGGGGCGCGCGGTGTCAGCGCCGGTCCGATGCGGCGGCCCGGCCCCGCCCGGCACCGTTGAGCCCATGATCGAAGTCACCGAGCTGACCAAGCGCTACGGCCGCACCACCGCCGTCGAACGCCTCACCTTCACCGTCCGGCCCGGCCATGTGACCGGCTTCCTGGGCCCCAACGGCGCGGGCAAGTCCACCACCCTGCGGCTGATCCTCGGCCTCAACGACCCGACCGGCGGCACCGCCACCATCGACGGCCGCCCGTTCCGGTCTCGGCCGCGCGGCCTGCGCGACGTCGGCGCCCTGCTCGACGCGGGCGACGTCCACGGCGGGCGCAGCGGCGCGGCCCAGCTGCGGGCGCTGGCCCGCGCCAACGCGATCCCGGCCGCGCGGGTCGAGGAGGTGCTGCACGAGGTCGGGCTCACCAAGGCCGCCGGGCGCCGGATCCGCGGTTACTCGCTGGGGATGAAGCAGCGCCTGGGCATCGCCGGCGCGCTGCTCGGCGACCCGCCCGTCCTCCTCTTCGACGAGCCGCTCAACGGCCTCGACCCGGAGGGCGTGCTGTGGGTGCGCGGCCTGTTCCGCCGCCTCGCAGCCGAAGGGCGGACGGTCTTCGTCTCCAGCCACCTGATGGCCGAGATGGAGCACACCGCCGACCGCCTGGTGGTGATCGGCCGGGGCCGGCTGATCGCCGACGAGAGCCTGGCGGAGTTCTCCGCCCGGGCCGGCCGCACCGGCGTCACCGTCCGGGCGGCCGAACCCGACCGGCTGGCGGCCGTGTTGACCGCGGCGGGCGCCACCGTCCGCCCGGGCCCGGACGGCGCGCTCGCCGTGACCGGCCTGGACGCCACCCGGATCGGCGAACTCGCCCTGGAGCAGCGCCTGTTGCTGCACGCCCTGACCACCCGCACCGCCTCCCTGGAGGAGGCGTTCATGGAACTGACCGCCGACAGCGTCGACTACCTGGCCGGAGAGCCCCGATGAGCACCGCGACCACCACCCCCCGCCCCCTTCCCCGGCCCCTTCCCCGGCCACGCGCCCGCTTCGGCGACCTGCTCGCCGCCGAGTGGATCAAGTTCTGGTCCCTGCGTTCGACCGTCTGGGTGCTGGGCCTGAGCGCCCTGTTCATCATCGCCGCCAACCTCAAGGCGGCCCGGTACACCTACGACCACTACACCGTCGGCGACGGCGATCCGGCGACCATGCTGCAGGTCGCGCTCGGCAACTCCTTCACCATGATCGCCGCCGACGTCGTGATGATCGTCGCGGGCAGCGTCGGCGCGCTCGTCCTGGTCGGCGAGTACGCGAGCGGGCTGATCCGCACCACGCTGGTGGCCGTCCCGGACCGCCGGGCCGTGATCGCCGCCAAGGCCTGCGTACTGACCGCGGTCATGCTCGGCTACGGCGCCGTCACCGCGGGCGTCTCCTTCGGCGCCTGCCAGGCGGTCCTCGCCGACACCCACATCGGCGTGTCCGCCACCGACCCGACCGCGCTGCGCTTCGTCGCGGCCGCCGCCCTGTTCGCCCCGGTCTGCGCCCTCGCCGGATTCGCCCTCGGCGCGCTGATCCGGCACACCGCCGGAGCCGTGGTGGGCACCGTCCTGGTGCTGTTCTTCCTGCCGGCGTTCTTCAACGAGCGCTACCGCTGGTCGGCCGACCTCCTGCACGCCATGCCGCTCCAGGCCTGGCGCCGGCTGGCCCAGGTCGACCTGACCCACTCGCTGCCCTCCGCGCACCCGGCCACCGTCGCCGGCTCCTGGGCCACGTTCGCGCTCTGGGCGCTCGCCTCGGTGGTGGTCGCCGCGGTCGCCGTCCAGCGCCGCGACCACTGACCCGCCGTCCGGCGGCGGCGCCGGAAACGCTGCTCACCCGTCGCGGCGGCCTGCCGCCACATCCGCCAGAGCCACCAGCAGCGCCGCCAGGACCAGGCCCGCCGCGACCGTCACGCCCAGTTGGAAGGCCAGCGCCCAGTCCGGGCGCGGGCCCTGGGCGTGGGCGAAGAAGACCGAGCCGACGATGGCGATGCCGACCGCCGAGCCGACCCGCTGGGCGGTCTGCATGACGCCGCCGGCGCTGCCCGCCCGGGCGATCGGCACCTGCTGGAGGGTCAGGGTCTGGTTCGGCGCGATCACCAGCCCGCTGCCCACCCCGGCGACCAGCAGCGGCAGCACCGTCGCCCAGCCGATCGCCGACCCCGTCCACAGCTGCACCGCCAGGGCCGAGGCCAGCAGGCCGGCCAGGACCAGCACCAGGCCGAGCAGCACCAACCGGCGGCCCAGCCGGTGCACCAGCCGTCCACCGATCGCCGCGGACACGCCCGAGCCCAGCGCGAACGGCGTGATCGCCAGGCCCGCCGTCAGCGCCGAGTAGTGCAGGCCCGCTTGGAGGTAGAGCGTGAAGATGAAGAAGATCGCGGTGAACCCGGCGAAGTACACCAGCGACAGCGCCACCCCCGCCGCGTACGGGCGCACCGCGAACAGCGCCATGCTCACCAGCGGCTCCCGGCCCCGCGCGTAGTACCGCTCCCAGCCCACGAAGGCCCCCAGCAGCACCGCCGCCAGCGGCAGCAGCAACCAGCGCGTCGAGCCGTGCCACTGCTGCGCCTGGACGAACGGCAGCAGCAGCGCGACCGTCCCGGCACCGAGCAGCAGCACCCCGACCGGGTCGAAGTCCCGGTGCCCGGCCCGCGAGGCCGCCGGCGGGGGCGGCGGGAGCAGCCGGTAGGCGATGGGCAGGGCGGCCACGCCGATCGGCAGGTTGACCAGGAACACCCAGCGCCAGCCGTTCTGCGGGCCGAACAGGTGGATCAGCAGGCCGCCCAGCAGCGGGCCGACGGCGGTGGACAGACCGATGGTGGCGCCGAGCGCGCCGAAGGCCCGGCCGCGCTCGGCGCCCTGGAACAGGACCTGGATGAAGCCGGAGACCTGCGGCACCAGCACCCCGCCGGCCGCGCCCTGGAACAGCCGGGCCAGCACCAGCCACTCCTGGTTCTGCGCCGCCCCGGCCAGCGCGCTGGCCGCGGTGAACAGGGCGAGCCCGGTGAGGAAGACGGCCCGGCGGCTGCGGGCGTCGCCGAGCCTCCCGGACGGGACCAGCACCAGGCCGAAGGCGAGCGCGTAGCCGCTGAGCACCCACTGCAGGCCGCTGTCGGACATGTGCAGCCCGGCCCGCACGGTCGGCAGGGCGACGTTGACGATGCTGACGTCCAGCAGCGTCATGAACCCCGCGACCAGGCAGACCGTCAGCGCCCGCCAGCGCCGCGCCTCGGCCCGCCGGCTCGCGGCGGAAGCGCCGGGCCGCTGTTCCGGTGTGCTGCACGGGGGTTGGGCCGTCATGGGAGCACCTTCCGGGCGTCCGGCGGTCGTCTGGCTTCGCGTCCGGCGACCGGCCGTCGACCGGTCTTCCCGGTCCGGCTGCCCGCCCGCCACGCGTGCCCCCCTCCGAACGGCCATCGTGGACGGCGCGGCCCCGGAGCCGCCAGCCGGGCTGCGCCGCCCGCGCCGCCGCTCACCCGGACGGCCGAACCCGATCGCGGCCTCTCCCGGCGCCCCGGAGGCTGAGGACATGAACGCCGCCACCGAAACCCCGCCGACCGCCCCGCCGGTGCTGGACGTCCGGCAGCGCAACGTCGTCTTCGGCACCATCGTGCTCGGCATGCTGCTGGCCGCGCTCGACCAGACCATCGTCGGCACCGCGCTGCCCACCATCGTCGCGGACCTCGGCGGGGCCGCGCACATGTCGTGGGTGGTGACGGCCTACCTGCTGGCCGAGACGGTGGCCACCGTGCTGGCCGGCAAGTTCGGCGACCTGTACGGACGCAAGCTGCTCTTCCAGGTCTCGGCGGTCGTCTTCATCACCGGCTCGTTCCTCTGCGGCCTGGCGACCAACATGACGCTGCTGATCGCCTGGCGGGCGCTCCAGGGCATCGGCGCGGGCGGCCTGATGGTGACGGCCATGGCACTGATCGCGGACGTCATCCCGCTGCGCGAGCGCGGCAAGTACCAGGGCGCGATCGGCGCGGTGTTCGGCGTGGCGACGGTGATCGGGCCGCTGCTGGGCGGGCTGTTCACCGACCACCTGTCCTGGCGCTGGGCGTTCTACGTCAACGTGCCGATCGCGATCCTGGTGGTGATCGCGGCCGCCCGGACCATCCCCTCGGTGCGCTCGGCGGTGCGCCCGGTGATCGACTACCTGGGGATCGCACTCGTCGCGATCGGCGCCAGCGCCCTGATCCTGGCGACCAGTTGGGGCGGCAACGAGTACGCCTGGGGCTCCGGGGTGATCATCGCCCTGTTCGCCGGCGGCGCCGTCGCCCTCGGGCTGTTCTGCTGGGTGGAGAGCAGGGCCGTCGAACCGATGCTGCCGATGCGGCTGTTCCGGAACCCGGTGTTCGCGGTCTGCTCGGTACTCAGCTTCATCGTCGGCTTCGCGATGCTCGGCGCGCTGACCTTCCTGCCGACCTTCCTGCAGTACGTCGACGGCGACTCGGCGACCGTCTCCGGCGTGCGGACGCTGCCGATGGTGATCGGGCTGCTGCTCGCCTCGATCGCCAGCGGCAACGCCGTCAGCAAGACCGGCCGGTACCGGGTGTTCCCGATCGTCGGCACCCTGGTGATGGCCGTCGGCCTCTACCTGCTCTCCCGGCTCGAACCCGGCACGGGCACCGCGCTCGCCTCCCTCTACATGTTCGTGCTCGGCGTCGGCATCGGGCTGAGCATGCAGGTGCTCACCATCGCCGTGCAGAACACCGTCGACTACGCGGACCTCGGCACCGCCACCTCCGGGGTGACCTTCTTCCGCACCATCGGCAGCTCCTTCGGCACCGCCGTGTTCGGCACCATCTACGCCAACAGCCTCAAGAGCGAACTCGCCCGGGGCGTGGCCTCCTCGGCCCACCTCACCGGCGCGGACCCGGCACTGCTCACCCGGGCCGCCGAGAGCCCGCAGGGCCTGCACCGGCTGCCCGCCGCGCAGGCGGCCCCGATCATCCAGGCCTACTCCGACGCCCTGCACACCGTGTTCCTGTGGACGGTGCCGGTCGCCCTGGTCGGGTTCGTGGTCGCGCTCTTCCTCAAGCAGGTGCAGCTGCGGGACACCGCCCGGGCCGGCTCCACCGACATGGGCGAGGGCTTCGCCCAGCCGACCACCAGCGACTCCGACCCGCACCTGGAGTACGCCGTCGGCAAGCTCGTGCGCGGCGTGGACCTCGACACCGTCCGCTCGATCGTCGACGACGCCGACACCCGGGTCGACCTGGCCGGGGCCTGGGCGCTGATGGAGGTCGCCGGCCACACCAAGGCCGTCGGCCAGGCCTCCCTGGACCTCATCGCCGCCCGCAAGCGGGTGCCGCCCGAGGTCCTGGAGCCGGTCTTCGACCGGATGGCCGCCGAGGGCTACCTCACCCGCGACGGCGACCGGCTCTCCCCCACCGAGGCCGGCTCCCAGGAGGTCCGCGTCCTCGCCCAGGCCTGGTCGGACTGGCTCAACGCCCGGCTGGACGCCGACGCCGGCCGCCCGCGCAGCCCCCAGCTGCGCACCGCGGCGACCGCCATCGCCTGGCGCCTGATGGTCGAAGACCTCGCCAACGGCCTTCCGGCCCACGCCCGTTCGAAGGCCGCGGCGCGAACCTAGGGCTTCCTCGCCAGGATCAGTTCGCGCCGCACGCCGTCGGCCATCAGGTCGCCGAGCTCGTCGGTCTCGGCGAAGCCGTTGCGGAGGTAGAGGGCGATGGCCGCGTCGTTGTCGGGGTTCACCGCCAGCTTGAGGGTGGTGAACCCCTGCTCGGCGGCCCAGCGGGCGATCGCGCCGATCAGCCGGTCCCCCACGCCCCGGCCGCGCGCCGCCGGGCCGACCCACAGGGAGATCAGCTCGGCGGCCGCCCCGCCCTCGTCGGCCGGGACGCCACTGGCCATCGCGACCGGGCGGCCGTCCAGCACCGCGACCAGGTCGAGGGCGCCGGGGATCTCCAGGCGGGAGCGCCAGCGGGCCTCGTGGTCGCCGGCGCCCTGCCAGTCCGCCAGGGTGGAGCCGAAGGCGTACGGTGCCTCGGTCAGCGCGGCCAGGCGCAGCTCGCGCCAGAGCGCCCAGTCGTCGGAGCCGAGCCGGCGCAGGTCGGGTTCGCGCGGTTCCGGTTCGTGCAGTTCGGGTTCGTGCAGTTCGGACATGGTGCGGACCTTGCCGCAGGCCGGGCGGCACGGCAAGCGGATTACCCGGTTCAGCCCACGAGCGGCGGGTTGAGGCGGGCGAAGGCCTCCTGCCGACGGTAGGGGAAGTACGGGTACGGCGCGGTGCGGGCGCTGGCCGCGTCCAGCCGGGCGACCTGCTCGTCGGTCAGCGACCAGCCGACCGCGCCGAGGTTCTGCCGCAGCTGCTCCTCGTTGCGGGCGCCGATGATGACCGAGGAGACGGTCGGGCGGCGCAGCAGCCAGTTGATGGCGATCTGCGGGACGGTGCGGCCGGTCTCGGCGGCGATCCCGTCGAGCGCGTCGACCACCCGGTACAGCAGTTCGTCCTCGACCGGCGGGCCGTAGTCGGCGGTGTCGTGCAGCCGGCTGTCGGCCGGGAGCGGCCGGCCGCGCCGGATCCGGCCGGTGAGGCGGCCCCAGCCGAGCGGGCTCCACACCAGGGCGCCGACGCCCTCCTCCTGGGCGAGCGGCATCAGCTCCCACTCGTAGTCGCGGCCGACCAGCGAGTAGTAGACCTGGTGGGCGGCGTAGCGGGGGCGGCCGTAGCGCTCGGCGACGGCGAGGGACTTCATCAGCTGCCAGCCGGAGAAGTTGGAGACGCCGGTGTAGCGGATCTTGCCGGCCCGGACGAGGTCGTCGAGGGTGGCCAGCACCTCCTCGATCGGGGTGCCGGCGTCGTAGGCGTGCAGCTGGAAGAGGTCGAGGTAGTCGGTGTCGAGGCGGCGCAGCGCGTCGTCCACGGCCCTGGTGAGGCGGGCCCGGGAGGTGCCGGCGTCCTGCGGGCCGTCGCCGGTCGGCAGGCCGGCCTTGGTGGAGACGAGCACCTGGTCGCGGCGGCCGCGGATGGCCTGGCCGAGGACCTCTTCGGAGGCGCCGTCGGAGTAGACGTCGGCGGTGTCGAAGAGGGTGACTCCGGCGTCGATGGCGATGTCGAGCAGGCGGCGGGCCTCCTGGACGTCGGTGGTGCCCCAGGCGCCGAACAGCGGTCCACGGCCACCGAAGGTGCCGGTGCCGAGGCTGAGCGCGGGGACCTTGAGGCCGGACGAGCCGAGTCGGCGGTATTCCATGGCGGTTGTCGTGCTGGTTGTCGTGCTGGTTGTCGTGCTGGCTTCCATGGCAGTTCTCCCCTCGAAGCCCTTAACGGGACTCCCATTCCGTTAGGATGGTTCGACCTTAGCAGGGCGCATCGACCTAATGGAACAGGAATCCCGTTAATGACTGCCGAGCCCTCCGCGCCGGACGCCCCGGACGCTCCAGAGACCCCGGACGCCCCGGACGCCCCGGAGAACCCCACGCCCGGGACGCGGCGCCCCGGCGGCCGCACCGCCCGGGTCCGCGCCGCCGTCCTGCGGGCCGCCGAGGACGCCCTGGTCGAGCACGGCTTCAGCGGGCTCGACCTCGGCGACGTCGCCCAGCGGGCCGAGGTAGGCCGGACCACCGTCTACCGGCGCTGGGGCACCACCAGCGCGCTGGTCGCCGACCTGCTCGCGGACATGGCCGAGCAGTCACTGCCGCGCACCCGCAGCGGCTCCCTCGCCGAGGACCTGCGGGCCAACGCCCGGCTGGTCCAGCACACGCTGGCCGACCCCCGGCAGGGGGCTCTGTTCCGCGCGGTGATCGTGGCCGCCACCTGCGACCCGGGCACCGCCGAGGCGCTCCGGCACTTCTACCTGCGCCGGGTCGAGGAGTGGGCGCCGTGCGTCACCGAGGCCGTCGAACGCGGCGAACTCCCGCCGGACACCGACGCGTTCGAGGTGGTCCGGGCCGTCTCCGCGCCGCTCTACTACCGGATGCTCACCACCGCCGAGCCGCTCGACGAGGCCGCCGCCGACCGCGCCGCGGCCGCCGCCGAGGCGGCCGCCCGGGCGGGGGCGCACCGGCAGGAGGGCGTCTGAGAACGTCCGGGAACACCGCCGGGCGCCCCCGGCGGGGAACAGCGCGGCCGCCGCGGGGGGGGCGGGGGGGGGGGGGGGGCCGGGGCGGTTGGGCTGCTTCTCCGGGCGGCCACCCCCGCGGCCGGGGCGTTTCGCCCACGGGGCGGGCCGGCGGGAAGGCTGGCGGTCCAGGGGCACCCTGGGGAACGGCCTAGAAGAAGCTGTCGTCGTCGCCCTCGTAGTAGTTGTTCACGACCACCTCGGGCGTGTCGTCGCTGAACGCCTCGTTGAGCAGCGCGCCGCCGACCAGGCCGGCCGCGCCCGCGCCGATCAGCGCGCCGGTGCCGAAGCGGCGACCGCCCTGGCCCGGCTGGCCCTGAGCGGGCTGGCCCTGGACCGGCTGCGGATAGCCCTGCTGGACCGGCTGCGGGTAGCCCTGTTGCGGGGTGTAGAACGGCGGCACGGTGGTCTGCACCCGCTGGGCGCAGGCGGCGCAGGTCTCGATCTGGCGCGGCACGCCCCACTGCGGCGACCACAGCACCGCCGTCGAGCCGAGGCCGTGCGAGGGGTCGAAGAAACACGTCACGGGGGAACTCCCTGGTCCTGGCTGGGTCATCGGGGCAGCGGGCGCCACGGCGGGCACGGCGGGCGCCATGGCCGGCGCGGCGGGCACGACCGGAGCCGGCACGGGCGCGGCGGGCGCCGGTTGCAGGACGTCCACCCCGAAGTCGGCGGCGATACCCGCGAGCCCCGACGCGTACCCCTGCCCGACGGCCCGGAACTTCCAGTCCGCGCCGTGCCGGTAGAGCTCGCCGAACACCATCGCCGTCTCGCTGCCGGCCTCGGCCGCCACGTCGTAGCGGGCCGCCTCGGCGCCGCCGTCCGGGTCGGTGAGCCGGATGTACGCGCCGCGGACCTGGCCGAAGCTCTGGCGCCGCTGCACCGCGTCGTAGACCGCGACCGCGAAGACGATCTTCTCCACCCCGGCCGGGACGTCCGCGAGCCGGACGTCGATCTGCTCCTGGTCGTCGCCGCCACCGGCGCCGCCCTGGTGGCGGACCGAACCGTCCGGGCTCTGCAGGTTGTTGAAGAAGACGAAGTGCTGGTCCGAGACGACCTTCCCGGAGGCGTCGCAGAGCAGGGCGCTGGCGTCCAGGTCGTACCCGGCGCCGGCCGTCCAGCCGAGGCCGACCCGTACGACCCGCAGCCCGGGGGCCTGCTTGCCCAGGGAGACGTTGCCGCCCTTCGTCAGGGCCACACTCATGACACTTCCTCCGCCACCGTTCGAATGACCGCTGTTTCCACTGTTCGACCACGACAACGCTGTAGAGCTCGCGCCGGTTCCCGACTTCCCGTCAGTGCTGGACGGGACGTTCCAGCAGGCCACGGGCCCGCGGCGCGGTCTTGCCGGCCGGGGCGCTCGGGCGGGGCGCCCTGGCGGGGTGTCGGCTCCCGACCTATTGTCAGGTAACATGACACGCCTTCGTCGCGCCGCCACCCTGGCCGCCGCCCTCAGCGGCACGCTCGCCGCCCTGCTCACCCCGGCCGCCGCCCAGGCCGGCCCGGCGGCCTGCCCGGTCGTCGCCACCGCCCCGGTGGACACCGAACAGGCCCGGCTCCAGGACCAGCGGACGACCGCCTTCACCGAGCGCTCCGGCCTGCGCGACCTGCTCCGGGGCTTCCCCGCCGCCCTGTGCGCCGCCCGGAACGCCCGGCAGGCGGAGCGGGTGGCGGGCGCCTGGGGCCGGGCACTCTGGCAGGCCGGGGTGGACCGGGCCCAGGGCCGGCGGCCCAGCGGCGAACTCCCCGCCCGCGACGACCGTCCGCTGTACTGGACCAGGCTCGCCATGACCGTCCAACTGGCCCGCTGGCAACCCGGGTTCGACGTCGACCCGGCCGACCTGCGGGGCCGCTTCGAGGACGCCTCCCGAGGCCTCGACGACGGCTTCACCGCCGCCCCCGGTGTCCGGCGGATCTTCGTCAGCGGCTTCGACCCGTACGGCCTCGACACCGAGCCGCGCCGCGCCAACCCCTCCGGCGCCGCCGTCCTGCAACTGCACGGGCGGCGGATCACCCTCGCCGACGGCAGCCCGGCCGAAGTCCGGGCCGTCCTGCTGCCGGTCCGCTACGGCGACTTCGACGACGGCGTCGTCGAGCGCGCCTTCGGCCCGCACCTCTCCCCCGGCCCGCAGGCCGCCGACCTGATCACCAGCATCAGCCAGGGCTACCCGGGCCTGTTCACCCTGGAGGCCTGGGCCGGGCGGGCCCGCTCCGCCGATCCCGCCACCGACAACACCGGCACCCTCTCCGGCGGCACCCGGCAGCACCCGGTCACCGCCCCGGGCCTGGACGACGGCCCGGAGTTCATCCGCACCACCCTGCCCACCGACGCCATGACGGCCGTCCAGCAGCCCTACCCCGTCCGCCTCAACACCACCGTCACCGAGATCCCCGAGGGCGGCGTCGACCCCGTCGACCGCGCGGACGGCCCCACCCCCGGCTCCCGCGCTGTCGCCGGTGGCGGCGGCGGATACCTCTCCAACGAGGTCGCCTACCGCTCCAACCGCCTGCGCCTCGACCTAGCCCCCGACCTCCCCGGCGGCCACCTGCACACCCCCGTCCTCACCGGCCTGCCCGCCCAACAGGACCGCCTCACCGCCCCGGAGTTCGAGCAGAACGAGGCCGCCATCGCCGACCAGGTCCGCGAGATCCTGCGCCACGCCCGGTTCTGAGCCCCGGCGCCACGCCCGGTTCCGAGCCCCGGGCCCGCGCGGCGGGCCGGCTACACCGGCCGGGCGAAGCGCGTCCCCGCCGCGCGCGCCCGGGACTCGGCGATCTGCGCGTACGCGGCCTCCCGGTCCGCCCAGTGCGAGCCCTCGACCGACTTGCCGCGCTCCAGGTCCTTGTAGACCTGGAAGAAATGGGTGATCTCCAGCAGGTCGAACTCGCGCAGGTCGCCGATGTCCCGCAGGTCGCCGTAGCGCGGGTCGTGGGCGGGGACGCACAGCACCTTCTGGTCCGGCCCGCGTTCGTCCCGCATCACCCACATGCCGACCGCCCGGCAGGTGATCACGCACCCCGGCACGGCCGGTTCGCCGCCGAGCACCAGCGCGTCCAGCGGCTCCGCGTCGCCGCCGAGGGTGCCCTCGACGTAGCCGTAGTCCACGGGGTAGCGGGTGGCGGTGAACAGGGTGCGGTCGAGGCGGATCCGGCCCGCCGCGAAGTCCATCACGTACTTGTTCCGCGACCCCTGCGGGGTCTCGATCAACACCTCGAACTCCACCGCGGCCTCCTCCTCTGCGTCTGGGGAGATTGTCCGCCGTCCCGGCCGTCCGGGCACCCTCCGCAAACGCCCTCCGCGGCCCGGCGGGGTCCGTTAGCATCCGGATCATGGGGAGTTGGCGTGTCACCGTCCAGGACCACCACCGGCGCAGCGGCGGGCGGCCCCAGGGGCGCCCGGAGGGGCCGCTGGCCCGCCGCGGCGACCTGGCGCTGTACGGCCGGAACGGCGAGATCAGCTGTGTCGACGCCGAAGGCCTGGTCCGCTGGCGCCGCCCCTGCGCGGGGCGCCCGAACGCGGCCCACCTCTCCGGCGGCCGGGCGCTGGTCACCACCGACTCCTTCGAGTACACCGCCTGGGGCCACCTCGGCCCGGCCCTGCTGCTGGACCTCGACGACGGCGCCCTGGTCGCCGAACTGCGCGGCGAGCGCGGCACGGCCCTGGGCGGC
This sequence comes from Kitasatospora sp. NPDC058492, assembly GCF_042720685.1. Classification (NCBI taxonomy): domain Bacteria; kingdom Bacillati; phylum Actinomycetota; class Actinomycetes; order Kitasatosporales; family Streptomycetaceae; genus Kitasatospora; species Kitasatospora sp. NPDC058492. The sequence continues at coordinate 57,102 of NZ_JBHXMU010000002.1, read as the reverse complement.
GGCCGCTTCGTGCTCGGCCTGGAGGGCTACGGCACCTTCGACACCTGGGCCTACGACCGGGACGCCACCCTGGTCGACTCCTGGCGCAGCTACGGCCACTACGTGGTCGGCGACGGCCTGCGCGTCGTCGAGACCGACCGCCGCCGGCCGACCGGGAGCCGGGTGGTGCGGCTGCTGCCCGGCGGGGGCATCGAGAGCGGCCCGCTGCTCGCCGACCCGCAGGCCCCCGCGCCGGTGGTGCTGGCCGACGGCACCGTCCTGGTGCTGGACGCGGGGGTGCTGCGCGCCGTCGGGCGCGACCTCGACGCCACCGTGCTCGCCGAGCTGCTCCCGCTGTCCGGCGACGACCTGCACCGGTTCACCGGCACGCTGCGCCGTACGGCCGACGGCCTGGCCGTGACGCTCGTGGAGCGCCACCCGACCCGGATGGGCGGCTACACCACCCACCGCTGGACCCTCGGGCTGGAGTCGCCGAACTAGCGCGCCGGGCTGGTCCCGGGGCCCCCGGCGTTCCTCGACGGCCACTCTCCGCGACCGCTCCCACGGAGCAGCACCGGGCGCGCGGCCGCTCCGGCGGCGGTAGGACGGACACAGACGTGCCCGGGAGGAGAGACCGTGAAGATCGTCGTCGACCTCAACCGCTGCCAGGGCTACGCGCAGTGCGCGTTCCTCGCTCCCCGAGTGTTCGAGCTGCACGGGGAGGAGGCCCTGCTCTACACCCCGCAGGCCCCCGAGGACCAGCGTGACCGCGTCCGGCGGGCCGTCGCGGCCTGCCCGGTGCAGGCCATCCTGGTCGAGGAGGAGGACCGGTCCGATGTCCGATGACCTCAAGAACGGCCGGATCGTCATCGTCGGCGCCTCGCTGGCCGGTCTGCGCGCCGCCGAGACGCTACGGGACGAGGGCTTCACCGGAGAGCTGACCGTGGTCGGCGAGGAACGCCTCCCCCCGTACGACCGGCCGCCCCTGTCCAAGCAGGTGCTGCTCGGACGGGTGCGCGCCGAGGAGACCGCGCTGCCGCGGCGCCGCGAGGTGGACGCGCAGTGGAAGCTCGGCGTCCGCGCCACCGGTGTGGACGGGGACGGCAAGCAGGTCCTGCTCGCGAACGGCGAGCAGCTGCCCTTCGACCGGCTGCTGATCGCCACCGGCACCCGGGCCAGGCCCTGGCCGAAGGCCGAGCAGGCCGCACTCGACGGGGTGTTCACCCTGCGCACCGCCGAGGACGCGGCCGGCCTGGCCGAGCGGCTGGACGCCGGCCCGAAGCGGGTGCTGGTGATCGGCGCCGGGTTCACCGGCTCCGAGATCGCCTCCGCCTGCCGGGAGCGCGGCCTGGCGGTGACCGTCGCCGAGCGCGGCCCCGCCCCGCTGGTCGGGGCCCTCGGCGGGGCCTTCGGTGCCCTCGCGGCCAAGGTCCAGCTCGCCCACGGGGTCGACCTGCGCTGCGGGGTGACCGTCTCCGCGCTGACCGGCCGCGCCGGCCGGCTCACCGGCGCCGAGCTCTCCGACGGCAGCCGGATCGAGGCGGACGTCGCCGTGGTCGCCCTGGGCGCCGTCCGCAACACCGAATGGCTGGCCGAGTCGGGTCTCGCCGCCGGTCCGCGCGGGGTGGCCTGCGACGCGGGCTGCCGCGCCTTCAACATGTACGGGATCGTCACCGACGACGTCTTCGTCGCGGGCGACGTCGCCCGCTTCCCGCACCCCCTCTTCGAGTACCAGCTGCTCTCCCTCGAACACTGGGGCAACGCGGTCGCGCAGGCCGAGGTGGCGGCGCACAACATGGTCAGCCCGGGGCCGCAACGGCGGCCGCACCTGAGCGTGCCGTCCTTCTGGTCCAGCCAGTTCGGGCTCAACATCAAGTCCGTCGGCGTGCCCACCTTCTCCGACCACGTGGTCCTCGCCCAGGGCTCGGTCGAGGAGCGCCGGCTCGTCGCGGTCTACGGGTACCGGGGCCGGATCACGGCCGCCGTCAGCGTGAACCGGGCCAAGTGGCTGGAGCACTACCAGCGACTGATCGAGGCCGCCGCGCCGTTCCCGCCCGACTGGGACGGCGTCGAGCCGCCCGCCTCCCGCATCCCGGTCCCCTCCGACGTGCCCGACCCGAAGGTGCTCTCGCACGGCCCGACCGTCGCCCTCACCGGCCACCTGCCCGACCGGCGGCTGACCCTGCGGCGCTGGGGCGGCTGAGCCCACCCGCCACCGCTCGACGGGCGCACGCCCACCGGGCCCCGCCGCCCGTCGAGGACCACCACCACCGCCGCCGCCCGTCGAGGACCACCACCGCCGCCACCCCCCGAGGAGCCACCGCGCATGGCCGCCGCCGACACCCTGTTCCGCCGGATCACCGACTACGCCAACCGCGCCGACCCCTACCCCCTGTACGCCGAGCTCCGCGACCACGGCGTGGCCCGCCAGGACGACGGCAGCTACCTGGTCGGCACCTACCACGAGGTCGCCGCGCTGCTGCACGACCCGAGGATCAGCTCGGACCGCCGCAACCGCACCGTCCCGGACGAGCTGCAGGGCAGCGTCCCGGTCGCCTTCATCGGCCGGGACGACCCCGAGCACGAACGGCTGCGCACCATCGCCATGCGGCCCTTCGGCCCGCCCCACGCGCCCGACCGGGTCGACGCCATGCACGACGAGATCGCGCGGATCACCGGGGAACTGGTCGACGGCCTCCGGGGCCGCGACCGGATCGACCTGGTCGAGGACTTCGCCTACCCGCTGCCGGTCACCGTCATCTGCCGACTGCTCGGCGTGCCGCGCGAGGACGAGCCGCGGTTCCACGCCTGGTCCGAGACGCTGATCGCGGGCTTCGACCCCACTCCCGACAGCGATCCGTCCGAGCGCCAGCAGGCGGCCACGCAGGCCCGGATGGAGATGGGGCTGTACCTCGGCGAGCTCGCCGAGAGCCGCCGGGGCAAGCCGTCCGACGACCTGCTCTCCGCCTTCGTCAACGACCCCGGCCCGTCGGGCGGCTTCACCCAGACGGAACTGATGGCCACCGCGGTCCTGCTGCTCATCGCCGGGCACGAGACGACCGTCAACCTGATCACCAACGGCGCGCTCACCCTGCTGCGCCACCCCGAGAGCCTGGAACTGCTGCGCGACAAGCCGGAGTTGATGCCGCGCGCGGTGGAGGAGCTGCTGCGCTACGAACCCCCGGTCCAACTGTTGCCGCAGCGCACCGCGCTCACCGACATCGAGGTCGCCGGGGTCACCGTCCCCAAGGGCGCGCCGCTGATCCTGGTGCTCGCCGCCGCCAACCGGGACCCTCTCCGGTTCCAGGAGCCCGACCGCTTCGACCCGACCCGCCCGGACAACCAGCACCTCGGCTTCGGCAGCGGCGTGCACAGCTGCTTCGGCGCACCGCTCGCCAGGGTCGAGGCGCAGCTCGCGCTCACCGCGCTCATCCACCGCCTGGACGGCCCCCGGCTGCTCCAGGACCCGCCCGAGTACCGGCGCAGCCCCGTCCTGCGCGGGCCCCGGCACCTGCCGCTCGCGCTCTCCGGGGTCAGGGACTGAGCAGCCCGGGCCCGGGAGGCGGCGTCGGCCTCCCGGGCCCGGGCGCGTTCGGCGACGGCCGGACCGGGCCTACGGGGTGCTGCGCACCACCGGCAGCTCCAGGAAGGACGGGTCGGCTCCGCCGTGCCCGATCCGGTAGCTCGCCCGGCCGTCGGCCGGGAGCAGTTGGAAGGAGTCCGGGTTGGCGGCGGCGACGGTGAGCCGGATCCGCTCGCCGGCCCGGAAGAGCACCGCGACGGGTTGCAGGTCGATGGTGACCTGCCGGGCCCGGCCCTGCGGGAAGGGCGCCGCGTCGGTGGCCGCGTAGCTGCGGGGCGTGCGCAGCCGGCGCCAGTCGGGGTTGTCGTCCCGGTCGGCCACGGCCCGGTCGGCGAGGGCGAGTTGGCCCTCGGTCAGGTAGGTGACCCGGCCGTCGGGGGCGACGTCCTCCAGGTAGACGTGCAGGGCGCCCTGGGCGGTGCCGTCGAGGCCGGTGACGTCGAGCGTGACGCGGCCGTTGCCGGTCACCCGGGTGTCGCCGGTCAGCGGCGGGGTGGTGTAGCTGAGGAGTTTGGCGTCCACGGCGGCCCGGTCGGGGTAACTGACCTGGTTGCCGGTGAGGTTGGTGTTCCAGCGGTCCAGTGGGCCGGTGCCGGCGGTGGGGTCGAGGCGCAGCAGGTCGGCGCCGGGGCGGTCGTCCGGCTCGGGCCGCCGGCGGCTGAGCGTGGTGTCCTCGCCGAGGTAGAGCCGCTGCGGGCGGGTGCCGGGCAGCGGCCAGCGGGTGGTGGTGCGCCAGACGCCCTCGTTGAAGGTGTAGTAGTGCAGTTGCCGGGTGCCGTCGGGGCGGCCGTCGGCCCGTACGTAGCGGTCGAAGAAGTCGAACGTCCGCTGGGCGATCTGGGCGCGTTCCTGGTCGGTGAGGTGGCGGGCGGGCTGGAAGGGGTCGGCGAGGTAGCCCTGGCCGTGGCTCCACGGGCCGATCCAGGCGTCCTGGGTGTTGGAGAGGCCGGTGAACTGGGAGAGCACGCCGTTGGCGGTGCCCGCGTCGAGCCAGCCGGCGTCGGTGAGCACGGGGACGCCGCCGGCCTCGACGGCGTCGGCCTTCTCGCCGACGCTGCCGACCGTCCAGCTCTTCGGGCCGTCCTGGTAGTCGCGGTACACGCCGGCCTCGGCCATGTCGACCAGGTTGGCGTTGCCCGCGTGCTCGGCGCGCGCGGCGGCGAGCAGGGCCGGTCCGTCCGGGCCGTCGACCGGCCGGGGCACGGCGCCGGTCAGGCCGGTGGCCGCGCAGACCTGCCGGGTCTGCTCGTCGGTGTCGCAGGTGGTGCCGCCGGCCTGGTCGAGGATGCGTAGCAGCAGCGCGTACGGGGCGATCCGGGGCTCGATGAGCAGGCCGCCGGGGCGCACCAGGTCCTCGTACGGGTCGAAGTCGTAGGAGATCGGGGCGGCGGCGGTGATGTGGTGGTTGCCGAGGGCGGTGGCGAGCATCGCGGTGTCGCCGCCGTAGGAGACGCCGGTGGTGCCGACCCGGCCGTTGGACCAGGGCTGGGCGGCGATCCAGTCGCTGAGCGGGCCGCTGTCGGCGACGGTGTCGGCGCCGAGTTCGGAGCTCAGGGTGCCGAAGGAGGCGCCGGTGCCGCGCAGGTCGGCGACCACGTAGGCGTAGCCGTGGGCGTTCCAGCCGTCGGCGTCGCTGCTGCGGCCGCCGTTGCCGGGTGCGCCGGGGTAGACCCGGGCCCGCCAGTAGCGCTGGGTGACCAGGACGGTGGGCAGGTTCGCGCCGGCCGTGGTGCCCTCGGGCAGCCAGACGTCGACGGCGAGGCGGACGCCGTCGGGCATCGTGACGTAGCGCGACTGGAGGTGCGGCTCGGCGGCCGGGGCGGCCGCGGCGGGCGCCACTGCGATTCCGAGCACGGCCGCGGCCGCGACGAGCGCCGCCAGCGGGCGGCGCAGGATCCCCCCTGCCCGGCTCACCGGGAGGTCGCCTTCCAGGGGCCTTCCTCGGGCCTGGCCTCGGTGTCGGTGCCGGGCCAGGGCGGCATGGTGACGGCGGCGATCCGCAGCGGCCGGTCGGCGTCCTCGTCGGCCCGGAACTGGAACGCCGTGCCGAGCGGGATCGAGGCCGCCGTCCCGGGCACGAGCCGGACGGTCTCCTCCCGCCCGCCCTGGCGGCGCCACAGCTCCCCGGCGCCCTCGACGACCTGCCACAGCTCCTGCACGGTGGCGTGCGACACCGCGTGCGACACCTGCCCGGGGGCGAGCTCGAACACCGCGAGGCTCCCCTGTCCGTCCAGGACCAGCAGCGGGAACACCGCGGCCCCGTCCGGTGCGCGCACCACCTCGACGTCACCGACGTCCGCTGTCTGGAACGGTTGTTGCACTGGCTGACTGCTCATCCGACCCGGCCTCTCTCGCGTCACGGAGTACCTTGGTCTCGTCCCCCACCGCCGATGAGAACACGCCTCTGCGCCCGGCCGCCACCCTGAGATGTCCCGTAGTTCGCCGCGCCGGCCCCACGCCGGTCTCAGCCCTCGGCGGGCGTGCCGAACTCGCGGAGGGCGTCGGTGACGATCGCGTCCAGCCGGGCGTGGTGGGCGCCGCGCCAGTAGGCCTGGCCGCAGTCGACGCACTGGGCGAAGACGTCGTAGGAGCGCTCGGTGCCGTCCCGCAGCTGCTCGCGCACCGAGGTCTTGTCGGCCTCGCGCAGCGTGCCGTTGCAGGTGGTGCAGCGGCTCCACGGATCGAGCGGGGGCGCGAAGCGGGAGAGCACGTCGCGCAGCTGCTCGTTGGGGCGGTGGCTGTAGACGTAGGCGCCGGCCCACAGTTCGCGGCGGCGCAGCAGCCCCCGGTCGCGCGAGAGCAGGACGCGCTGCTCGGCGGCGGAGCGGGCGGCGAGCGCGGCGTCGCCGATGTCCGGGTTCTCGTAGGCGGCGTCGACGCCGAGCAGGCGCAGCCGGCGGGTGAGGGTGCCGAGGTGGACGTCCAGCAGGAAGCGCGGCGGGGCGGGCGAGGGCTGCGGCCGGTCCACGGCCCGGACGGTGACGTGTTCCTCGTCGAGCGGCACGTACGACCCGGGCACCGGCCGGCCGTCCACCAGCAGGGTGCCGACCTCGGTGAGCGGGACACCCAGGGACTCGACGACGTGGCCGAGCGTCGAGGTGCCGTCGGTGCGCAGCGCCGAGCGGCCGGCCCGCCGGGGCCCGGAGACGAAGAGGTGCAGCTCGGGGGCGAAGTCGAGCCAGATCTGGGGTCGGTCCACGCGGCCAGCATGCCAGCGGGCGGCGGCCCGGGCCACCGGTTTCCGGTCAGCCGTCGGAGCATTCTCGGGCGGGCTCGCGGTGGGGGCGGCGGGCGACTGGGGCGGGGCCTGGTGGGCGGGGCGGCGAGGAGGGCGCCGGGGCGGCGGGGAAGCCGGCGCGGGGGCCCGCTACGGGACCGCGACGACAGAGGCGACCGGCGTCGGGCGGCCCCGGTCGCGGTCCCGCTCGGCCCAGCGGACGACCGGCCCCATCGCGTACCCGGCCGCCAGGAAGAGGCCGCCCAGGACGAGCCAGCCCGCGAGCCCGCCGTCCAGCAGCAGGGTGGTCAGCAGCAGCGGCCCGAGGGTGCGGGCGACGGCCACGCCGGTGCCGAAGAAGCCCTGGTACTGGCCGATCCGCTCGGGCGGGGCGAGGTCGAAGCTGATCTGCCAGGAGCCCGCCGACTGCCGCATCTCGCCGATCACCTGGAGGACGGAGGCCGCCACCAGCAGCGCGGCGACCGCCCACACCGGGACGTCCAGGGCCGACAGGCCGAACACCCGCGCAGGAGGCGAGCAGCACCACCCCGGCCGAGCGGACGGCCCGCGCGGCCGGGCCCAGGCCGGTGACGCCGCGCGCCGCCCGGACCTGGAAGCCCAGCACGGCCAGGGTGTTGAGGACGAACAGGGCCGAGCCGAGCCAGCTGATCCCGGGCGCCCGGTCGGCGATCCAGAGCGGGATGACCAGGCTGAGCAGCGGCATCCGCAGCAGCAGCACGGTGTTGACCAGCGCGACGGCGGCGTACCGGCGGTCGCGCAGGACGGCCAGCCGGGGCCCGGCGGCCGACCGGGCCGGGGCGGGCGGGGCTTCGGGCAGCCGCAGCAGGATCAGCGCACCGGCCAGGAAGCCGAGCGCCGTCACCACGAAGGCGCAGAGGAACGCGGCCCGGGTGCCGACGGTGAGCGCGATGCCGCCGATGGCGGCGCCGACGGCCAGCCCCCCGTTGAGGGTCGACTGGAGGTGGGCGAGCAGCCCGGTGCGCTGGGCGGGCGGCACCAGGGTGGCGACCAGCGCCTGCCGGGCGGCGGTGAGCCCGGACTGCGTCGTGGCGTAGAGGCAGACCGCGACCAGGAACGGCCCGTAGGAGCGGATCACCAGGAAGGCGGCGACCACCACCGCCGTGGCCAGGGCGAGCGCCACGGCCGTCCGGCGCGGGCCGCGGCGGTCGGCGAGGGCGCCGAGCGGGACGCCCGCCAGCGAGCCGAGCGCCCAGGCCACGGCGAGGCCGGCGCCGAGGGCGGTCGCCGACATGCCGACGACGTGGGTGAAGTAGAGCGCGGAGCAGGTGTAGTAGGCGCCGTCGCCGACGGCGCTGGCCAACTGGGCTGCGGCGAGGGTCCGTTGGGGCCCTGCGGGCGGGATGAGGGCGGGCGCCGGGGCGCTGCTGGTCGACACGGGTCTCCTGGCTGGGGGCGGCGCGCGCGCCGGGTGTTCGCAACGGTTCGCGGCCCAGCCTAGGCAGGAGGCGGACCGGCGGTAAGGTCCAGTGATCACGGAACTCCTTGGTCCACTTCCGGGCCCCACCGCACCGGCGGGCGAGCCCTGAACCCCCGTACGACGGCGGCGAATCGCTCCTCCCGCGGGCCCGGAACCGGCCCCGGCCGTACCGCCGCCGCCCCCTCCGTACCCGCTCCGAATCCGCCTCGTCCAGCGGCCTTCGGGCATCACCGACCCCGCCGAAGGGCCAAGTTTTGCCGTATTGACCGGTCAGTAACGCCCTCCTATGCTCAACGGCATTCGCGATCCGGCACCGGGCCCGGCGCCGCCGTGCCCGCCCGATCCGCCGCCGTCATCGGCTCGAAGGGCTCTTCCCATCAGCACCTCCATCGCCCGCTCGGACGACACCGGCCACCCGGGCACCGCACGGGACGGCGCCGGCACCCGCCGCCGTCGGTTCCTCACCTACCTGCTGGCCGCCCCGACCCTCACCGTCGGCGCCCGGCTCGGCCTCGACGCCGCCGCGCCCGCCACCGCGCGGGCCGCCGTCCGTGCCGCCGCGGCCGCCCAGGACGCCGCCGCCCCCTCGCAGTTGATCGGCCTGCCCGGCATCCCGGACATCCTCGACCTCGGCGACGCGCTGATCATCGCCGGCCTGCCGACCTCGCACCTGCTCGTCCTGGAACTCACCGCCGCCGGGCGCGCCGTGCTGCACCTGCCCCGGCTGGAGGTCGGCCAGGGCCTCACCACGGCCATCGCGATGCTCGTCGCCGAGGAACTCGACGCCCGGATCGGCGACGTGGACGTGCCGCTCTCCGACGGCCGCCCCGAACTGCTCTTCAACCAGCTGACCGGCGCCTCCAACTCGGTGCGCTCGCTGTACGACCCGGTGCGCGCCGCGGCCGCCGCCGCCCGCGCCCGGCTGGTGACCGCCGCAGCGCGGCGCTGGAACGTTCCGGCAGACACCCTGCGCACCGCCGACTCCGCCGTCCTCGCCCCCGACGGCCGTCGCGCCGGCTACGGCGACCTCGCCGCCGAGGCCGCCGCCGTCGCCCTCCCCGCCGTGTCCAGCTCCCCCAAGAGCGCCGACCAGTTGCGCCTGGTCGGCCGGCCCACCGGCCGGATCGACGCCCGCGACATCGTCACCGGCCGCGCCAAGTACGCCGGGGACCTCGCGATCCCGGGCGCCGTCCCCACCGTGGTCGCCCGCCCGACCACCATCAACGGCACGCTCAGGACCCTGGACGCCTCCGCCGCCCGCGCCATGCCCGGCGTGCTCGGCGTGGTCCGGATCCCCAGCGGCGTCGCCGTCCTCGCCGAGACCTTCGACCAGGCGCTCAAGGCCCGCGACGCGCTGCGCACCTCCTGGAACCCGGGCCCGGTCGCCAACCTGTCCACCTCCGACATCCGCGGCCAACTGCGCGCCGCCCACGCGCCGTTCCTCATCCCCCCGCTGCTCACCCAGTACGTGGACGGCGAATTCGACTTCGCCTTCGTCAACCACGCGCCGATGGAGGTGCTGACCGCCGTCGCCGACGTGCGGCCGAACCGGGCCGAGCTGTGGTTCGCCGCGCAGGCGCCGATCGTCGCCCAGCAGGCCATCGCCGCCGAACTCGGCCTCCCGCAGAACGCCGTGACCGTCCACGTGGTGCGCGGCGGCGGCTCGTTCGGCCGGCGCCTGTTCTTCGACGCCGCCCTGGAGGCCGCCCAGATCTCCAAGGCCGCGGGCCGACCGGTCAAACTCATGTGGACGCGCAACGACGACATGCGCCACGGCCGGATGCGCCCGGCCAGCCACCACCGGATCCGGGCCACCTACGCGCTCGGCCAGGTGCTCAGCTACGAGCACCGCGCCGCCACCGTCAAGACCGACTTCCGGCACGGCCTCGGCGAGATGCTCACCGCCGCCGGCTTCAACCTCTCGCTCGCCGGGCTCAGCCTCGCCCAGGTCTTCTTCCTGCTCAGCGAGAAGAACCCGTACAACGTCGGCATCCCCACCCAGCTGCTCGCCGAAGTGCCGCTGGACATGCACACCGGCAGCTGGCGGTCGGTCTACTCCGGCACCGTCCGGGTCGCCGACGAGATCATGATGGACGAACTCGCCCGCCGGATGGGCCAGGACGCCGTCGCGTTCCGCCGCGCCCGACTGCGCAGCGCCGCCGGCCGGGCCGTCCTCGACACCGTCGCCAAGGCCGGCGGCTGGGGCCGCCCGATGCCCCCCGGCCACGCCCAGGGCATCGGCTACCACGACGAGAACAGCGGGTGCGCCGCCTACCTCGTCGAGCTGGACGCCACCGACCCGGCCGACCCCAGGGTCACCAAGGCCGTGATCGCCGCCGACGTCGGCCGGGTCATCAACCCCCGGGGCCTGGAGGCCCAACTGACCGGCGCCCTGATCGACGGCATCTCGGTCATCCTGCAAGCCGGCAACCACATCGACAACGGGGCCGTGCGCGAAGGCAGTTACGCCGACTTCCGGTACGCCCGGCAGCGGCACACCCCGCCGGTCGTCGAGATCCACCTCATGCCGCCGAGCGGAGCCCCCGGCGGCGCCGGCGAGTTGGGCGTCCCGGCGGCCTCCGCCGCGGTCGCCAACGCCTACGCGCGCGCGACCGGCACCAGCCCGCGCTCCTTCCCGATCAACTTCTGACTCCCCCAGCCAAGGAACTCCACCACCCCATGCCCACCCACACCTTCGTCCTCAACGGGCACCCCGTCACCGTCGAGGCCCCGGACGACATGCCGCTGCTCTGGGTGCTGCGCGACAAGCTCGGCGTCACCGGCCCCAAGTACGGCTGCGGGGTGGGCGTCTGCCGCGCCTGCACCAGCCACCTGGACGGCGAGGAGTTCCAGCCCTGCACCCGCTCCGTCAAGGACTGCGAGGGCCACCGCGTCACCACCATCGAGGGCCTGGCCGACGGCGACACCCTGCACCCCGTCCAGGAGGCCTGGCTCGGCTGCGACGTCGCCCAGTGCGGCTTCTGCCAGCCGGGCCAGATCATGACCGCCGTCGCCCTGCTGCGCCGCACCCCGAACCCGACCGACGCGGACATCGACCAGATCCAGAACATCTGCCGCTGCGGCAGCTACCCGCGCATCCGCGAGGCCATCAAGCAGGCGGCGGCCCGGCAGTCCTCCGGCTGACGGCACGCCACCCCGCCCGGGGCACGGGCGGGGTGGACGGGGTCAGCGGGTCGTCAGCACTCCCGCAGGCCGTTGTGGAAGTACCAGTTGCCGTCGGCGTACGCGCCGTAGACGTAGGACGTCGGGATGAAGTTGCCGTTCGTGCCGGCCACCTGGTACCAGACGTTGCCCTGGTTGTTGATGTCCTCGCCCCTGGTCCAGCACTGGATGTAGATCTCGTCCGACGACCACGAGTACGACCCCAGGTCGCCGACGGTCTTGGACGCCCAGGAGTACTGCTGCGAGTAGACGCCCACGCCGTGGCCGCTCGCGTGGTAGCGGAGCTGGTACCAGCCGTCGGCGAACGCGCTGCCCGCCGAGACGCCCACCGCGCCGGCGGCCACCGCCACCACGGCCGCCGCGGTCGCACCACGGCGGCCGATCTTCTTGAGGATGCCCTTGGTCATCTCAATTCCCCTTTTCGGTCGGACCGTTGCGCCGCCCCGATGGCCGCGGCGACTGGGACAGCTGACCCGACATCCCACGGTGTTCGGTACCGCCTGACGGAAACTGACAACAGCTGACACCGGCCGACGACCGCGCCGAACACCCCGTCCACCCAACCGGAGTCCGTCGATCACGTAACGCCGCGGTCACGCGTCACTATGATCCGTACGCGACAAGCAACACCGGTCGCCGTTGGATCTGACATCTGACAACAGGGGGACGCCATGGCGGAGCAGGAGTCGCAACCCGCGGAGAGAGACCCGGCGCCGAGCGCGGTGGAGGCCCTCGCCGCCGAGTTGCGCCGGTTGCGCCTGGAGGCGGGCCGGCCCTCGTTCCGCACGATGGCGAAGACCGCCGGCTCCATCTCCCACACCACGCTCTACGAGGCGGCCTCCGGCTCGCGCCTCCCGTCCTGGACCACCACCAGGGCCTACGTCCGGGCCTGCGGCGGCGACGAGGCCGAGTGGCACCGCCGGTGGACCTCCGCCGCCGACGAGGGGTCGGCCCCACCAGCCCTACCGGCCCTGCCTGCCCCGCCTGCCCCACCGGTCGAGCCCTCGGGGCCGCCGGTCGCCGCGAACACCACGGCCGACAGCACGGCCGACACCACGACCGTCACCAGGGCCGACAGCACGGCCGCCTCCGCCGCCGAGCCCCCGGCCGGACCTGGCCGCGGCCGCCGCCGGATCTGGACCCACGCGTTCTGCCTGCTCCTCGGCGCGGCGGTCGGCGTCGGCAGCACGCTCGCCGTGGTCGGCTTCCGCACGCCGGACGCCCCACCCCCGTCCGCGCACGGCTGCCCGTCCGGGGACACCGAGTCCGCACCCGCCGAGGCGGCCGCCCGCCCCGCGCCGGGCCCGCGGCCGGCGGCGGCGCGCACGGCCACCGACGACAGCGCACCGTCCTGGGCCTCCCGGGTCGCCTTCGACCAGCAGGCCGTCTCCAGTACCGAGGTCGTCCTTCCGGTGCTCTCCCCCGTCACCCCGGGTGACGCCCTGGTGGTCACGATGATGCTGACCAGCACCTGTCCCGGGGCGGTCACGGTCACCGACAGCCGGGGCGACCGCTTCCGGATCGTCGGGGACGTCACCGACTCGCTCCGGCACCGGGTGCTGCTCCTCGCGGCCTTCGGGGCGGCCGCGCTGACCGCGGAGGACTCGATCCGCGTCGCCCACCCGCGGGCGAGCAAGTACCACGTCGCCGTCGACGAGTTCCGCGGTGTCTCCGCCGTCCGGGCCGTCGGCCGCGCCTCCGGTGACGCCGGCGGGACGACCTTCTCCACCGCGGCCAACGCCGCCGCCTGCGCGCCGGGCGACCTCCTGGTGAGCACGGTCGGCAGCAACAGCGGCAGCGCCCCCGAATTCGGCACCAGCTGGACCAGCCTGCCCGCTCTGCGGCTCTCCTCCTACCGCCTCACCACCGCCCACCGGATCGCGACGGATCCGGACCACTGCGCCGCCACCGGACAGACCACCTCGCAGTGGGGCGCCGTCCTCGCCGTCCTGCGCTGAGCGTCCACGCCGCTCCACCACCCCTGGCCCGACCGGTCCAGACCATTTAGGCTGACCGCACCTCAACCACCCCGCCACCGAGGGATACTGGATGATCAGGCGCCGTTCACTGCTGGCACTCGCGGGCCTGGGCGGCGCCGCAGCCCTGCTGCCCGCCGGGCCCGCCCAGGCAGCTCAGGCCACCCGGCCGCGCACCATCGACCTGCCCGCCCCCACCACCGGCCGCCCGGTCGGCACGACCACCCTGCACCTGGTCGACCACGACCGCCCGGACCCGTTCGTGCCCGCCGCCGGCCCGCGCGAGCTGATGGTGCAGCTCTGGTACCCGGCCCGCGCCGCCGCCGGCCGCCCCCGCGCGCCGTACACCACGCCCCGGGTCGCCGCCGCCGTCGATCAGCGCCTGCCGCTGGATCCGGGCACCATCGCGGCCGTCCGCCCCACCGCCCGCGCCGACGCGCCCGCGCTCCCCGGCCCGCTCCCCCTGCTGCTGCTCGGCCACGGCCGCACCGGCCTGCGCAGCAACTGCACGGCGCTGGCCGAGGAGTTGGCCGCCCACGGCTACCTCGTCGCGTCGGTCGACCACACCTACGACGCCCTCGCCGTCGAGTTCCCGGACGGCCGGGTGGTGCGCACCGTGCTGGAGGACGAGCCGGCCGACTGGGAGGCCGCCGAGCGCCGCGAGATCGCGGCCCGGGTCGCCGACCTCCGCTTCGTCACGACCGAACTGACCGGTCGCCAGGACCGTTTCCGCGTCGACGGGGGCCGGATCGGCGTGCTCGGCCACTCGATGGGCGGCTCGGCGGCCGCCGAGGCGATGCGCCAGGACGAGCGGTTCCGGATCGGCCTCAACCTGGACGGCGGCCTGTTCGGCTCGCCCGTTCCGGACCTCGGTCTGGACCGGCCCTTCCTCCTGCTCACCTCGCTCGCCGACCACGAGACCTGGCAGCGTTGGCGCAGCCACCAGCACGCCTGGGGGCGGCAGTTGCGCACCCTCGGCGCCGGACACCTCAGCTTCACCGACCTGCCGCACGCCGCCCTCCCCGGCAATCTGCCGGGCCACCTCCCCGCCGGCACCTACGCCGCGCTGCTCGGCACCATCGCCCCGGCCCGGGCGACCGCGCTCACCCGCGCCTACACCCGGGCGTTCGCCGACCACTTCCTCCGCGGCCGCCCCGCGCCCCTCCTCGACGGCCCGTCACCGCGCTTCCCGGAGGTCGAACTCCGCTGGAGCCGCGACTGACGTCCGACCGGGGCCGCGTCCTCGGGCGTCAGGCCCGCCGGGTCGCCCGCAGCGAGTTGCCGTCCCGCCGCACCCGGAGGAAGAGCACCGCCAGCGCCACGACGGTGAGCGCCACCAGGATCCCGGTCTCGACGAGCTGGATCGGCACGAAGTGCCCGACGGGGTGGTACTCGATCCAGTTGCTCGTGGCGCCTTCGCAGCCCCTCGTCCGGTCGCCGTCCCAGCAGAACTGGTCCGAGGCCCACCGGCCGTCCTGGAGCACGACCCCGCGGTCGACCAGCCACGCGTTGGTGGGCTGCCCGAAGTAGACGCCGCGCGGGACCATCTCCTTGACCGACGGGTAGAAGGAGGCGCGGCCCCACCGGAGCAGGCCGTGGACGACCGCCAGCAGCACGCCGGTGACCAGGACCGAGGCCACCGTGCGGCGCAGCAGTTGCCCGACCAGCAGGCCCAGCGCCAGCGCGAACAGCGACCAGGCGACCGGCACCACCCCGAGGACGGGGTAGGTGAGGCCCTGGAACGGCGGATCGAAGGTGAACGGGCTGTGCGCGATGTCCGCGTTCCACACCCACGTCGCCAGGACGGCGAGCACCCCACCGGCGGCCAGCACCGCCACCCCGGGCAGGGCGATCCGCGCGGTGAGCCAGCGCAGCGGGCTGACGGACTGGGTCCAGGCGAGGCGGACGGTTCCGCGCTCGTACTCCTGGGCGAGCATCGGGGCGCCGAGGAACATGCCGATCAGCAGGGGGACGGCGACCAGGGCCGGCTGGAGCCACGTGGTGTACAGGTAGGCGCGGCGGGTGATGGGCGAGACCATGCCCTGGCAGCCGGCGTCGGACCAGCTGGCCCCGTCGGAGCACCCGGCCCGGCGCAGATCCGCCATCAGCGGCTGGACGGAGAAGTGCAGCCAGAGCAGGGTGGCCGACGCGGTGACGACCAGGGCGGCGATCGCCCACAGCGCGGTGCGGCTCTGGCGCCAGCTCAGCCAGAGCAGGCCGCCCGGGCGGGGCGCGGTCCGCGGCTCGCGCGGTGGCGCCGCGGTGGTGGCGCGGTCGGCCAGGACGTTGGTGCTCATGCGGCGATCCCGTTCTCGGTCGTCTGGGCCTGCGGGCCCGGTCCGGTGGCGGCCCGGGCGGTGCCGACCGGGGTCCGGAGGTAGCCGAGCAGCAGCTCCTCCAGGCTCGGCCGGCCGCTCTCCCACGGGCCGTCCACCGGATCGCCGGTGCGGACCAGCGCGTCGATCCGGCGGCCGGTGGAGCGCTGTTCGACCAGGGCGTCCTCGGGGAGCGCGCTGCCGGCCGGGCCGGTGAGCAGTTGGTGTCCGTCCAGCAGGTCCTCCACGTCGCCGCAGAGCCGGATCCGCCCGGACTGCACCAGCAGCAGGTAGTCGATGACGCCGTCCAGCTCGGGGATGATGTGCGAGGAGACCACGATGGTGGTGCCGCGCTCGGCGGCCTCGACCATCAGGGTGCCCATCAGCTGGTGCCGGGCGAGCGGGTCGAGGTCGGACATCGGCTCGTCGAGCAGCAGCAGGTCGGGGCGCTTGCCGAGGGCGAGCGCCAGGGCGACCCGGGTGCGCTGGCCGCCGGAGAGCGAGCCGATCTTCGCCCTCGTCCTCAACTCGCCCTGGTCGATCACCTGTTGGGCGAGGTCCTGGTCCCAGGACGGGTTCAGTTCCCGGCCGAGCCGCAGGGTCTCGGCCACCGTGAAGCCGGGGTAGAGCGGCTTGTCCTGGGCCACGTACGCGACCCGGGCGCGCAGGTCCTCGGTGGTGGCGGGCTCACCGAACACCCGCAGCTCACCCTCGGTGGGGGTGAGCAGCCGGGCGGCGATGCCCAGCAGGGTGCTCTTGCCCGCACCGTTGGGGCCGGCCACCCCGCAGATCCGCCCGGCCGGGACGGCGAACGTGCAGTCGCGCAGCGCCCAATCGCCCCGGTAGCGCTTGCCCAGGCCGTCGGCCGCGAGCGCCGCCGGGGCCCCCGGCGCCGCCGATGTCGGCGGTGTGTTCATCGGGTCGTTCACCCGGTCCCCCCACTGTCCTCTAACTCGGTGTTTCCGGGGAGACCCCGGTGTCGAATCGCTGCTCCAGGACGGAGGCCATCAGCGCGGCGATGTCCTCACGCTCCAGTCCGACCTCGCGGGCCCGGTCCACCCAGCCGACCAGGTCCGCGCGCAGCGGCCCGTCGGCGGCGGCCTCCGGCCGGGCGAGCGAGCGCCGGACGAAGGTGCCGAGCCCCGGCCGGGGCTCGACCAGGCCCTCGCGTTCCAGTTCGCGGTAGGCCTTCAGCACGGTGTTGGGGTTGATCGCGGTCAGCTCGACGACCTCCCGCGCGGTCGGCAGCTTGTCCCCGGGCTGGAGCAGCCCGAGCCGCAGGGCCTGCTTGGTCTGCTGAACGATCTGCTGGTAGGTGGAGACGCCGCTGCGCCGCTCGATGCGGTACTCGATCACACGCGATTCGACCTTTCACTAGTCCAATAGTGGAATAGTGACCCACTGCGGCGCCCGGGTCAAGCCAGGCCGGGGGGTGCCGGGCGATACGGACGATCAGGGCCGCTGCAGCAACAGGAGGGAGTCCTGGTCGGCGACCCGCCGGTAGCCGCGCCGCTCGTACTCGACCAGCATCCGGGCGGTGTCGGCGGTCGCGCACGGGGCCTGCACGCTCGGGTCCGTCCGGTCCACGACCACCCACTCGGGCCCCGGCCCGGTCGGCGCCTGGCAGACCAGGGTGACGGTGGCCCGGCCGGTCAGCTGCGCGGCGAGGCGGTTGGAGGCGGCGACGGTCGCGCCGTCGGGTATCGAGCCGAGCAGCGCCCGGGTGTACGCGAGCCGGGGCGGGGTGCGCCACGCCTCGGGCATCACCACCTCGTGCAGCGGATAGACCGGCACCGTCACGGCCGCCACCAGGGCGCTGACGGCGAGCGCGCGCCGCGCCCGGCGCGGGTCGGTGCGGGTGAGGGCGTCCACCAGGGCGGCGAGCACCAGCGGCATCAGCACCGCGCTGTAGTGGTAACTGACGCCCCAGTAGTGCGGGTTGGCCGAGAGCAGCCGCCAGCCCAGGGTGGGCACGCAGAGCAGGACCAGCGGCGAGCGCAGCCCGAGGAAGCCCGCGGTCGCGGCGAGCAGGAAGAGCAGCAGCCACTTGATCGGGGGCCAGCCGATCCGGGCCGCCAGCGACCAGGGCGAGGGCTGCCCGCCGCCGTCCAACTGCTGCCAGTAGTCGAACCCGCCGTGCGGGTTGAACGAGGGCAGCACCACCGTCACGGTGAGCACGGTGGCCGCGACCCCGACGCCCGCGAGCACGAGCCCCGGCAGCGGGCCGCGCCGGCCCCGGCGGGCCTGCCAGGCGATCAGCAGGCCGAAGGCGGCCACGGTCAGGCCGAGGTCCTCCTTGACCAGCAGCAGCGGCAGCGACCAGAGCGCCGCGGCCAGGTGGCGGCGCCGACCGAGCGCGGTGGCCGCGAAGGCCAACAACGGTACGGCGAAGGCGATTTCGTGGAAGTCGTCGCTGACGGCCCGGACGATCCCCCAGGACGCCCCGGTCACGCATCCGATCACCAGCGCGACCCGCGGCCCGCCCGCCTCGTACGCCCACCGGGTGAGCGGCACGACCGCCAGCGCCATCAGCAGCGCCTGGGCGACCAGCAGGGTGACGGCCCCCGGGAACAGCCGGTAGACCGGGGCGAGCACGGCGATCAGCGGGTGGAAGTGGTCCCCGAGCAGGTGGTAACCGGGCCCCTTGAGCGGCACGATCGGCGCCTGCCCGTGCGCGTACGCGCGGATGGCCTGCTCGAAGATGCCCAGGTCGTAGGCCTTGCTCAGGCCGCGCCGGTAGCGGTTGACGGCGACGCAGGTGTAGAGCGCGGCGAACCCCGCGGCCAGGCCCCAGGCCAGGGCGGCGGGTCGACGCGGCGGGCGGAACAGGCGCATCGGCAAAGTACCCTTTCACTATTCGATTAGTGGAAGGGTGGTGGAAGGGCGCACCGTCGTCAACCCCGGTCCGGCCGCGCCGACCGGGCCTCTGACCTGCCCGGATGCGGTCCGCTGGGCGGGTGAGGTGGAGCCAGTGGAGCCCGTGGAGCCTGCGGAGCCCGCCGGCTCAGGGGAACTCAGGGCCGCGCGGCCTCCGGGTCGCGGCCGAAGAAGCCGGCGAGCCGGTCGTACGGCGGGGCGTCCTCCGGCACGGCGACCTCGGGGCCGAAGGCGTGCTGCTCCTCCTCGGCACCGCGGTACCCGGGCGTGAGGGCGCCGCGGGCCCAGGCCAGGGCGGCGAGGGCCACCTCATGGTCCAGCCCCTCGGTGGACTGGTCGGTGGCATGAGCCAAGTCCCAGTCGTGGACGGCAAATTCGGCGATCTGCTGGTCCACCGGGAAACGGGCCGGCAGGGCGCCGACGCCGGGGACCTCCAACGTGCCGGTGAGGTCGCCCGCCGCCCGCCAGGCGTCGACCAGCTCCTCGGCGCCGGCCTCGAAGGCGTGCAGCCAGTCCTCCTCCACCCGCTCGAAGGGCTGCGACCAGTCCGGCTGCCCGCCCCCGGCCCGGACGGTGAACTGCCGCAGGTCGAACAGCAGATGGCTGACCAGGTCGCCGACGTCCCAGGAGCGGCAGGCCGTCGGGTGCCCGGCCAGCTCGACGCCGACGCCGTCGATCAGCCCGGCGGTCTGCGCGAGGGCCCGGGCGAGCAGGTCGATCGGGTCTTCCGCTGCGGTCATGGCACACCTCTCGGTCGGGAGCGCGTCGCCGGCGTGGCCGGGTGCGGTCGGGAGCACCGCTCGGACCGGGCGATCGTAAACGCGTCCGTCGACGACCGCCCGCCACGACACCGGCCCGGTGGTCGCACCACCGGGCCGGTCTCCGTACGACGACGTGCCGCGAGCCGTCAGGCTCCGAACCGTCAGACCCGAACCGTCAGGCCGCGAACCCGCCGTCCACCGCGAGTTCCGCGCCCGTGACGTACCGGCCGTCCTCGCCCGCCAGGTAGGCGACGGCGGCGGCGATGTCCGTGCCCGCGCCGAAGCGGCCGAGTGCGGTCAGGCCGCTCTGGAACTCGGCGGCCTCACCGTCCGCCGGGTTCATGTCGGTGTCGATCGGGCCGGGGTGGACCACGTTGGCGGTGATCCCGCGCGGGCCGAGCTCCCTGGCCAGCGCCTTGGTCAGGCCGATCATCGCCGCCTTGCTGAGCGAGTAGATGGTGGCGCCGGGGAAGGCGACCCGCTTGGCGATGCAGCTGCCGATGGTGACGATCCGCCCGCCGTCGGCCAGGTGCGCGGAGGCGGCCTGGGCGAACAGGAACGGCGCCCGGACGTTCACCTCCAGGACCCGGTCCACGTCGTCGAGCGCCAGGTCACCGATCGGGCCGAGGACACCGACGCCCGCGTTGTTCACCAGGACGTCCAGCCGCCCGAACCGCTCCGCGACCGCCGCGACCACGGCCTGCACCGCCTGCGGGTCGGCGCTGTCCGCGCGGACCGCCCAGCCGCGGCGCCCCATCGCGGTGATCTTCGCCGCGACCTCCTCGGCCCGCTCGGCCCCGCCCTGGTAGGTCAGGGCGACGTCGGCACCGTCCTCGGCCAGCCGCAGCGCGACCGCCGCCCCGATCCCCCGGCTGCCGCCGGTCACCAGGGCCACCTTGCCGTCGAGCTTCGCCGCACCGTTCATCGTCATATCTCCAGAACTCCTCATTCGGATGTGATCCGACTCGTTCCGATCAGAACCCCCGGTTCCGATCTCGGACATGACTCGATCCTGGGCCTCGGCGCCGGAAAGCTCCGGCGGTATTCAGACGTCGCGTTCAACCTTCAACTATCTCCCGAAGCGCCTGCGTGCACGCCCTCACGCCCGCTCGCACGCTCCCTCCCTCGCACCCGATCCCGGAAACGCGCCCGGCCTCGGAAACGCGCCGGACCGAGCGGCCGGGCCCGGGGTGGGGCGGCCGCTCGGCGCGGGTGCGAGGAGGTGTCAGACGGTCAGGGTCTGGCCCGGGAAGATGAGATCCGGGTCGCCGCCGATGGTGCGGGCGTTCTTGTCGTACAGGTTGCCGGTGTCGGTGCCGAACTTGGCCGCGATCCCGCTCAGCGTGTCACCGCTCCTGACGGTGTAGCCGCCACCGGAGGTGTTCTTCTCCGAGGACGGCGCCGACTGCGCCGGCTTGGCCGACTGCTGCGGCTTCGACGTCTCCTGCTGCTTCGGCGCCGGCTTGCTCTTCGGCGCCTGCTGGGCCTGCGGCGCCTGGGTCTTGGGCGTCTGAGCCTTGGGTGCCTGGGCCTTGGGCGCCGGCTTGGCGGCCGGCTTCGAGGGTGCGGTGTCGGTGGTGTCGACGGCGGCCGGGGCGCCGCCCTTGCTCAGGCCCGCCTTGGCCGAGCAGACCGGCCACGCGCCGGGCCCCTGCGAGGCGAGGACCTTCTCGGCGACCGTGATCTGCTGCGCCTTGCTCGCCTGGTGGGCCTGGGGGGCGTAGGCGGTGCCGCCGTACGCCCTCCAGGTGCTGGGGGTGAACTGCAGTCCGCCGGAGAAGCCGTTGCCGTTGCTGATGCTCCAGTTGCCGCCGCTCTCGCACTGGGCGACGGAGTCCCAGCTGGAGGTGGGCGCGGCGGAGGCCGAGGTGGCCGTGACGAGGCCGGCCACCGGCAGGGCCGCGACAGCGGCGCCCGCGACGACCGCCATCCGCACGCGGTTGCGCTTGGTGGCGGTGGTGTCGGTGGCAGCGGCGGTCTCGTGACGGGGAGTCATATAAGTCCTCTCGGCAAGCCCCGGGCGGGCAGGCGGAACCAGACCCATGACGGGCCGATAGTCACGCTCACCTCGCTCGACGGGCGGCCGGACACGTCTGGGACGCGCCGTGCCGCCCCGGCCACCTCCACTCGCCGACGACCTGTTCGAGCTGGTCGCGTCGGCGGGCACGGCCCTCGCGCCGGGGGTCAGGTCGGCGGGCCGTGCGTCGGGGTGAACCCGGGTGGTGCTCGTTGCACCGCCAATGAAGCTACGGGCCACCTCCGGGTGCAGCAAGCAATTCTTGGTCTCCGCAGGTCAGTTGACTGTTACCGGCGGTATTGATCAAGGTGCCGTGCCCAGTTCGACCGGGTTTGACCGCATTTTCAAGATCAACTGATCAACTTTCACGCCCCCCTTCACCTCTGTCCACCTGTGAGCCCGAGCACACCATCCACCCACCGCGACCACGAATTGACGCACCGTCACCAGCGAAGCCGGAGTTCCCCGTTCCGCCGGGCCATCAGGTGGCATCCGCCACACCCGACACGCTCCGCGACCGGTCGGACGCGCTCAGTCCCGGGCGCCGAGCTCCGCGTCCCGCGCCAACAGCGCCGCCTGCACCCGGTTCTCACAGCCCAACTTGGCCAGGATCCGGCTGACGTACGTCTTCACCGTCGCCTCGCTCATGTGGATCCGCGCCCCCGCGTCCGCGTTGGACAGCCCCTCGCCGAGCAGCGCCAGCACCTCCAGCTCGCGCGGCGTCAGCACCTCCAGCCGGCGCCGGGCCTCCGCGCCGCGGGCGGCCACCGAACCGCTGCGCCCGGAGGCCAGCGAGTCGACGATGTGCCGGGTGGCGGCCGGGGACAGGAAGGCGTAGCCGCCGGCCGCCGCGCGCACCGCCTGGATCAGCTCGTGCGGCGCCGTGTCCTTGAGCAGGAATCCGGCGCCGCCCTCGGTCACGGCGCGCAGGACGTTCTCGCGCTCCCCGAAGGTGGTGAGGATCAGCGCCCGCGCGCCGGGCGCGACCCTCGGCAGCTCCCCGAGCGCCGTCAGCCCGTCCATCACCGGCATCTGGATGTCCAGCAGCACCACGTCCACCCGGTGCGCCCGGGCCAGCTCCAGCGCCTCCCGCCCGTCGGCGGCCTCGGCGACCACCTCGATGTCGGCGGCAGAGCCCAGGATCATCCTGATCCCGGCGCGGATGAGCGGCTCGTCGTCGGCGACGAGGACTCGGATCACGGCTGGTCATTCCCCTCGAACGGTGCTGCGGCAGGAACACCATCCTCACATCCGGCCGAACGCCGCGTCCCACCCGGTCAGGACGGTCAGGACGGTCAGGGCAGTCAGAGCGGTCAGAGCGGTCAGAGCGGTCAGAGCGGTCACGGCGGTCAGGACTTCGTGAGGTAGTGCTCCTTCTCCACCAGCAGCCCGTCCTTGAAGCAGAACCGCATCACGTTGTCCTGGCCCCAGGCGTCGCTGAGGTCACCGGACAGGTACCAGCGGCAGTGCGCGCCCTCCGGGGGCTTGGGCCCGCTGCCCTGGTAGTCGTCGGTGAAGAAGGTGTTGCCCGGCGGCAGCCGGTGCAGCACGTCGGCCTCCGGCGTGCCGACCTCCAGCCCGTCGTACACCGACTTCGGCACCGTCGCGTCGCCGGTGCCCTGGACGAAGGCCACCACGCCCCAGATCAGCAGCCCCAGCACGGTCAGGCCGACCGCCCCCACCCCGACCGCGCAGCCGATCGCCGGACTGCGTCGCCCGTCCTCCGCCCCGACGACCGGCGGCAGGCCGTCCAGCACCCAGTCGTCGACCCCGGCGATCGCCGCGGCCCCGTCGCCCGCGCCCTCCGCCCCCTCGTACGGCAGCACGCCGGCCAGCCGGAACCCCTGATCCGGCGTCGGCCCGGCGTGCACCATGCCGCCGACCAGCCGGGCCCGCTCGCGCAGGCCGGTCAGCCCCTGGCCGCCGCTGACCGCCGGGCCCGCGCCGGCGCGCACGCCCACCGGCTCCGGCGTGCACGGATTGACCACCTCCACCACCAGCGCGTCCGGCTCGTACCGGAGCGCGACGGTGATCGGCGCGCCGGGGGCGTGCTTGTGCGCGTTGGTGAGCGCCTCCTGCACCATCCGGTACGCCGCGTGGTCCACCGCGGCGGCCAGCGGGCGCGGCTCGCCCTCCCGGGAGAAGGAGACCAGCGCCCCGGCCGCCCGAGAGGAGTCGACCAGCCCCTCGATCCCGTCCACCCCGCCCCGGGCCGGTGCCGCGGCCGTCGCCGGCCGCACCACCGTCGACTCGTCGTGCAGGACGCCGACCACCTCGCGCAGCTCGCGCATCGCCGCGACCGCCGCCTGCCGCAGCACCCCGACCGCCTCGCGCTGCCGGTCGTTGAGCGTACGGTCCACCTCCAGCGCGCCGGAGTGCACGGAGATCAGCGCGAGCTGGTGGCCCAGGCTGTCGTGCATGTCCTGGGCGATCCGGTGCCGCTCGCGCAGCCGGGCCTGGTGCACCACCATGACCCGCTCGCGCACCAGCTGGTCGTTGCGCTCGCGCAGCGCGTCCAGCAGGGCACGGCGCTGCGCCCGGTAGCGGCCCCACAGCGCGGGCAGCACGGCGACCAGCAGGAAGCCGCCGAGCGAGAGCCCGACGATCAGCTTGGGCGAGGCCGAGCCGGCGTCCTTCAGCACCCCGGTCACCATGAACAGCACCCAGCTCAGCACGAAGGTGCCGACCAGCGCGGTGACCCGGCGCAGCCTCGCCCCGGCCGACCAGCCCGCGCAGACCAGCAGCGGCATCGGGCCGACGGCCCAGCCGGCCGCGGCCGAGGTGAGCACCAGCACGGTCGCCGGGAAGGCCGGCCGCAGCACCCACAGCAGCGCGACCCCCAGCCCCACCAGGACCGGGTGGCCGACACCGGAGGCCACCTCCAGCAGGACCGCGACCCCGCCCATCAGCAGGGCCAGCGCACCCTGGCCCACCACCCGCCGGGGCGGCCAGGGCCCGGGAAACGCCGTCCGTACCGCCTTCTTCCAGGCCCGCGCCATCGCATCCACCCGTCGAGGCTATCGGGCCGCGCCACCCGTCCGCCGCCACCGTTCGTCGCCCCCGCCCCCGACGAAAGTCGCCGCTCACGGCGTTCGGGGCACCTCCGTGGGCACTCCCGTGGACAGGTCCGTGGGCACGTCCTCGTCGAAGGCCGTGAGCAGCAGCGCCACGTCGTCCACCCGGTGCGAGGAGCCGACCTCGCGCAGGATCCGTTCCGCCAGCAGCTCCAGGCCGTCCGGCCCCTGCTCCTCGCCGCGCCCGAGCGCGGCCCGCAACAGGTCCACCCCCTGGTCGATCGCCACCGCCGGATCCTCCACCAGCCCGTCCGTGTACAGCGCGACCACCGTGCCGGGCGCCAGGCGCAGCTCGCTGACCGGGTACTCGGCCAGGTCCTCCACGCCCAGCAGCGGCCCGCCCGGCACGTACAGCGCCTCGGCCCACCCGTCCGGGAAGCGCAGCACCGGCGGCAGGTGCCCGGCCCGGGCGATCCGGGCGCGGCCGTCGGCGGGGGTGAGGCGGACGAGGCAGCAGCTGGCGAGCAGTCCGGGGTCGAGGTCGAGGAGGAGCCGGTTGGTGCGGGCGAGCACCTGGTCGGGCGGGTCGCCACCGGTGGCGAAGGCGCGGACGGCGCTGCGCAGCTGGCCCATGGTGGCGGCCGCGCCGACGCTGTGGCCCTCGACGTCGCCGATCACCAGGGTGACGTCCCCGCCGGTGACGATCGCGTCGTACCAGTCGCCGCCGATCTCCATGCCCTGGGTACCGGGCAGGTAGCGGGCGGCGATCCGGATGCCGGGCACGTCCGGGAGGCGGTGCGGCAGCAGCGCCTGCTGGAGGCCGCGGGCCAGGGTGAACTCGGCGTCGTACAGCCGGGCCCGTTCCAGGGCCTGGGCGATGAAGCCGCCGAGGGCGGTGAGCAGGCCGCGGTCCTCGGCGGTGAACGGGCGCGGCCGGTCGAAGCCGAGGATGCAGCTGCCGACGGGGTGGCCGGAGGCGATCAGCGGCAGGAAGGCCCAGGCGCCCATCTCGTCGAGCGCGATGCCGGGGTAGGCGGCGGCGAGTTCGCGGACCGATTCGAAGAAGATCGGGGTGCCGGTGCTGAGCGTCTCCGCGCCGGGGATGCGGGCGGCGACGGGGGTGCCCTCGAAGCCGTCCAGGAAGCCGTCCGGGTAGCCGGTCTGCGAGATCAGGTGCAGGTGCTTGTCGCGCACCCCGTAGATGGCGAGCTCCTGGCCGCCGAAGGCCGGCAGGATCTCCTCGGCCACGGCCCGGCAGACCTCGCGCACGCTGACGGCCTCGGTGAGCGCGCTGGCGAGCTGGAGCAGGTGGTAGGTGCCGCCGATGCCGGCGGGGGCGTCGGTCCGGGTGGCGCCGCGGGCCGCGGGCGGCGGGGGCGCGGCCCGCGGTTCGGCCGCGCCCGGCGGGGCTTCGGCGGCCACCACCCGGCCGGTGACGCCGTGCGTGTCGGGGTAGAGCGAGAAGGCGAGCCAGCCGTCCGGCGGGCGGGCGGCCAGGAAGGCGGTGGGCTGCTGGGAGAGCAGGGCGGCCCGGTAGCGGTTCTCGAAGAAGGGGTCGGCGAGCCAGGGCAGCACGTCCCACAGGTGGTGGCCGACCAGGTCCTCGCGGCGAGCCTGGAGCAGTGGCTCGGTGGCGCGGTTGGCGTAGCCGACCCGGCCGTCCGGGTCGAGTGAGAAGACGCCCTCGCGCAGTCGCTCGACGGCGGCCGCGGCCGCGGTGAGGGTGCGGGCGTCCAGCACGGCGCCGACCAGATGGGTGCGGCCGTCCGCCGAGATCGCCGAGGGCACCCGCGCCCAGAGCTCCACCGGGTACGGGTGGCCGTCCGGCCCGAGCACCCGGACCCTGGCCGCCAGCACCTCGCCCAGGGCCAGGGCGGTCCGGGCGGCGGCCCGGAACTCGGGCAGGTCGCCGGGGGCGATCCGGCTGCCGAGGGCGGCCGCCGTGCCGTCGAACTCGTCGGGTGCGAGGCCGAAGATCGCGAGGAACTGCTCGTCGGCGGCCAGCGCCCCGGTGGCGACGTTCCAGTCGAACATCCCGACCCGGCAGGTCGGCGCGGACGGCGGCGGCAGCTCGACCACAGCCGCGTCGCCGCCCGGCTCCACGGGGTGCCCGGCCGCCGCCAGGCCCGCCAGCCCGGCGGCCAGCCGCCCGGCCACCTCCGCCAACCGCGGCTGGGCGTCCTCCGGGACGCCGTCGTCGGAGGCCGGCCAGAACACGCTGAGCACCCCGAACCGCTCCCCGCCGCCCGCCACCGGCACGCAGGCGGAGGCGAAGTCGTACGGCATGCCGACCGCGAGCTGCGGGAAGCGCCGCATGGTGTCCTCGGTGTCGGCGAGGGTGATGGTCCGCCCGGTGCGGAAGCTGACGGCGACGGGCAGCGGGCCGGCGGCGGCGATCCGCCGGAACGGGCTCATGATCGACAGCGGTACGCCCGCGATCGTGCAGAGCACCAGCGAGCGGCCGTCCCGCGAGCGCAGGTACACCATCGCCCCGTACGCCCCGGTGCCGCCGAGCGCCCGGCGGACGGCGCCCGCCAGCAGGTCGTCCCGCTCGGCCGCCGCCGGGGCGGCGTCAAGCTCCTGCGGCCGGTGCGGGCCGGGCGGCGCCGCCCGGTCACGGCCGCCCGCGTGCGGATGGCGCATGCTCTTTTGCTACGCCGGGCCCCGGGGCGTGTCAAGGCGAGCCCCCCGGGGCCCCGGATGCCCGTCGGCCCCGGTTGCGCCAGCATGGACGGCATGCCGACCACCTCCGGCCGCACCACCGTGGTCAACCTCAAGGGCCACCGCGACGACCCCTCCTGCGCCGACGTCGTCTACGTCGGCCGCGCCATGAACCGCGGCGGCTGGCACCTGTCCGAGTCCCCGCTGCACTGCCCCTACCGCCCCGGCCCCGGCCTCACCCGCGAGCAGATGGTCGCCGACTACCGCGCCTACCTCCTCGCCCGCCCCGACCTGCTCGCCCTCGTCCCGCCCCTGCGCGGCCACCGTCTCGGCTGCTGGTGCGCCCCGCTCCCCTGCCACGCCGACGTCCTCGCCGACCTCGCCGACCACCCCCCGCAGCACTGACGGGCGGGCGCCTCACAGCCCGGAGAGGTCGGCCTCCACCGCGTACGGCACCACGGCCTTGACCCGGCCGGTGAACAACTCGCCCGCCCGGTACGAACGGCTCGCCGCGTCCAGCACGTAGGTGTGGACGATCGGGACGCCGTCGGCGACCTGCTCGACCCGCCAGTAGAACGGGATGCCCGCCTTGGCGTACTGGTCCAGCTTGACCACCCGGTCGGTGGTCTCCGAACCCGGTGAGACGACCTCGACGAGCAGCAGCACGTCCGCGGGTCTGGTGGGCGACTCGTCGATCGTGTCCGCCCGGTAGACCACCACGTCCGGGCGGCGGTTGTTCAGCGGCACGTCCTGGAGCCTGACGTCGAAGTCCGTGTCGGCGTTCCACTCGGCGCCGCCGGCCGCGTCCAGGGCGTTCGCCAGGAACCGTGCGAGCCGGTTGTGCCGTTTGGAGGCGCTCGGGCTCACGGCCACCATCCCGTCGACGATCTCGATGCCCGCGCACTGCTCCACGGTCCAGGAGTCGTACTGCTCGCTGCTGATCTGCCGGTGCATCCACTCGGGTGCGATCATCTCGGCCGTCACGCCGTACCTCCCCCGGGGCTGCTGGGCGGGCCTGTGCTGTGCCTCAGCCTAGTACGCCCCGGGTCGGGGTTTCGGGTGGTTCGGGGGCTGTTCGATATCCTCCGGGCGAGTGGTGGCGCGTGGGGCGCCGCGGGGGAGGTGGGAGCCGGTATGCAGTCGCCGTCGTCCGAGGGGCCCGTGCGCGAGACGTCGTGGCAGTGGGACGGGGAGGCGGACGGCGCCGCGCGGGAGCCCGCGGACGTGGTCGGCGGGGGCGGGGACGGGCCGCGGCTGAGCCGGCGCGGGCTGCTGGCGGGGGCCGGGGCGCTGGCGGCGGGCGCGGCGGTGTGGGCGTTCAGCCGTTCGGGTGCGGACCAGCCGGCTCCGCCGCCGAGGCCGCAGCCGACCGCGTTGTCCGGGCCGACCCCGCTGTGGACGTACCGGGGGCCGGAGGCGATGACCCCGGAGCGGCTGACCGGCCCGCCGACCCGGCCGGTGTTCCTGTCCCGGGCCGGGCTCCAGGTCCTGGACCCGGCCACCGGCGAGGCGGCGCGGCTGCTCACCTTCGACCCGCCGCGCGGGACCTGGCCGAGCGACCTGGAGGTGCTGGGCAAGGTGGTGCTCGGGCCGGACCGGCTCTTCACCACCTCCCCGGGCCACCTGGACGCCCGCCACCTCGGCGACCCCGCCGCCGACTGGAGCCTGCCGCTGCCCGACGACCTGCAAGGCTCCGTCCAGCTGTCCGGCTTCGACGACGGCACCCTGTACGGCTACGTCTGGGACTGGTCGCGGGAGAGCTCGACGCCGAACGGCCGGCTCTTCGCCGTCCGGGTCGCGGACCGCTCGATGCTGTGGCACCTCCCCACCGACCGCAACGAGCAGCCGTTCACCCCGGTCACCGCGCCCGGCGGCCGCCTCCCGTGCCTGCGCAACCTGGGCAACGGCAGCGAGCTGGTGGTCCGGGACACCGCCGACGGCCGGGAGCTGTGGACGGCCCCCGGCGCCGGGGACCTGGGTTGGTGCGTCGGCGGCCCGGTGCACGTCTACGTCCCCGACGGGGCCGGCGGCGTCCGCGCGCTGCGCCCCGGCGGCGAGCCGGCCTGGACGGTCTCCCCCGGCCGGGGCGAGTCGTGGCGGGCGATGCCCGCGGTCTCCGACGGCCCGCGGGTCTACCTGGCCCGCGACAACGGCCTGGTCACCGGGCACGACGCGGTCACCGGCGCACTGCAGTGGTCCTACCGGCTGCCGTTCCTGCTGGACCGCCGCAGCCATCCGCTGGTGGCCGGCGGCACGCTGTTCGTCCCCGGACCGGCGACCGCCGGGGTGTGCGCGATCGACACCGCGAGCGGCACACCGCGCTGGACGTTCCTCGACTCGGGCCCCGGCAAGGACGTCTGGTCACTCGCCGTCGACGCGAACCACCTCTACGCCGGCCACGACGACGTCCTGCACGCCCTCCCGCTCACCTGACCGCCCGGCACCACAGCCACGACGGCACGACAGGATGGCCCGATGCAGGTACACCCGATCTCCCCCGACCGGCTGGCCGAAATGCTCGCCGACCGCATCGCCGCGCTGTCCGACCCCGGCGGCCGGTGGCTGCGGGTCGCGGTGGACGGCGCGCCCGCCGCCCGCCCCGACCTGCTCGCCGACGCCCTGGTGGAGCCGCTGCGGCTGCGCGGCCGCCCCGCGCTGCGGGTGTCGGCGGCGGGCTTCCTGCGCCCGGCCTCGATCCGGCTGGAGTACGGCCACCAGGACGCGGACGCCTTCCACGACCTCTGGCTGGACGACGGCGCCCTGCTGCGCGAGGTGCTGGACCCGCTGGAGCCCGGCGCCAGCGGCCGCGTCCTGCCCTCGCTGCGCGACCCGGCGACGGACCGCTCGACCCGCGCCCCGTACGCCGAACTGCCGCCCGGCGGCGTGCTGTTGCTGGACGGCGCGCTGCTGCTCGGCCGCTGGCTGCCGCTCGAGCTGGCCGTCCACCTCGCGCTCACCCCGACCGCCCTGGCCCGCCGCACGCCCGCCGACCAGCAGTGGACGCTGCCCGCCTTCGCCCGCTACGAGGCGGAGACCGGCCCGACCGAGGCCGCCGACGTCACCGTCCGGGTGGACGACCCTCGCCACCCGGCCCTGGTCGAGCGGACCTGACCCCCGTACCGGCCGGGGCCGGGCCGCGCTGGCAGTAGGGGCACCAGTACGCCACCCGGTCCTGCGGGGGCGCGCCCTGGCGGGCGGTCCGGACGAGGGTGCCGCAGCGCGGGCAGGGGCGGCCGGCCCGGCCGTAG
The DNA here is from genome assembly GCF_042720685.1 of Kitasatospora sp. NPDC058492. NCBI lineage: Bacteria > Bacillati > Actinomycetota > Actinomycetes > Kitasatosporales > Streptomycetaceae > Kitasatospora > Kitasatospora sp. NPDC058492. The sequence continues at coordinate 26,812 of NZ_JBHXMU010000002.1, read as the reverse complement.
ACCCAGTGCTGGTGGCCGCGCCGGGTGTCGCCGGTGGTGACGTGGCCGGGGCGCAGCCGGTTGGCGTCGAGGAGCCCCCGGGCCCGCTCCACCAGCCGGTCGGGGCGCGGGAGTTGGCTCACCTCGGTCCACGGGGTGACGCCGGCCAGGTAACAGAGTTCGGCGGCGTAGACGTTGCCGATGCCGGCGAGGTTGCGCTGGTCGAGCAGCGCCTCGGCGAGCGGGCGGCCGGGGTGGGCGAGCAGTCGGCGGACGGCCTCCACCGGGTCCCAGTCGGGGCCGAGCAGGTCGGGGCCGAGGTGGCCGACGGCGCGTTGCTCGTCGGCGGTGCGCAGCAGGTCGACGACGGGCAGCCGGTAGCCGACGGCGGTGCCCCGCTCGGTGCCGAGGACGGCGCGGATCTGCCAGGCGGGGCCGCCGGACCAGCGCTCGCCGGGCCGGTAGACCTCCCAGCGGCCGTCCATCCGCAAATGGGTGTGCAGGGTGAGGCCGCCTTCGAGGCGGGTGAGCAGGTGCTTGCCGCGCGGGGCGACCTCCAGCACCCGGCGGCCGGCGAGTACGGCGGTGGCGTGCGCGGGCACCCGCAGGTCGGCGCTGGTCAGCACCTGCCCGGCGAGGGCCTCGTGCAGCCGGGCCGCCGCGCGGTAGACGGAGTCACCTTCTGGCATGTCTCCATCCTCCACCGCACGGCGGCCCGGCGGGGCGGCGCGCTACTCGCCCTCGGCCACCTGGCCCTCTCGGACGACGACGACCGGGCAGGGCGCGTGCTCGGTGAGGTGGCGGCTGACCGAACCGAGCAGCACGCCGGAGAAGCCGCCGAGGCCGCGGCTGCCGACGACGAGCAGCGCGGCGCCCCTGGCGGCCTCCAGCAGGGCCTGGGCGGCGTTGCCGGGCATCACGCTCTCGCTGATCCGCACGCCCGGGTCGTCGCCGACGACCCTGACGACGGTGTCGGAGAGGGTCTTGCCGGCCAGTTCCTCGGGGTTGAAGACCTCGGCGGACGGCACGCTCGGCGCGGCCCAGCCGTAGAACGCCGGGTACTCCCAGGCGGCGATCGCGGTGATGGTCCCGCCGACGGCCCGTGCGTAGTCGACCGCCCAGCGCAGCGCCTGCTCCGAGGCGGGCGAGCCGTCCACGCCGACGACGATCCGGGGGTTGGCACTCATGGCGTTACTCCTTGGCGCTCAGTTCCTGCTCGGTCCCGACACCCCGAACATAGATCAAATCGGGCGTGTGGTCGGTATTTGCCACGCCGTGATCGGCGTTTTGCCTTCAGATCGATGACACATGGCCTGGCCGATCTGTGGTTCTGCGGTTCTGTGGTTCTACGGTTCTGTGCTCCCGCGGTTCTGCGAGGATGCCCGGGTGTCGGACCAGCCCCGACGGCTCAACTCCGGTAAGCGGCCCAGGAGTCGGCCATCCGCTGGACCTGGCCGGGGGTGAACTGGCTCATGCAGGAGTCGTAGCTGTAGTCCATGAAGTTGTGGATCGGGTCCAGGCCGGGCCCGGTGCAGGTGTGGCGGCCCTCGGGGCAGCCGTAGGCGGGGGTGCGCTCGGGCGGGGTGTCGTCCACGTAGTCGCCCGGGGGCAGGCAGCCGCCCTGGAAGGTGTGGAAGAGGCCGAGCCAGTGGCCGATCTCGTGGGTGGCGCTGCTGCCCTCGTTGTAGTGGGCGGCGGCGCCGCCCGGCAGGGAGGCGTCGAGGACGACCACCCCGTCGTCGGCGGGGTTCGAGCGGTAGGCGCCCGGGAAGGTCGACCAACCGAGCAGGGACTGGCCGAGCTTGGCGGTGTAGAGGTTGAGGGTGCCCGCGTCGCCCTTGCGCAGCGCGTTCTTCATCCCCGTCTCGGTCCCGGAGCCGGGGGTCATGCCGTCGTACCAGGAGGCGTTGTCGGTGTAGTCGGTGCCGGCCAGCTCGAAGTGGAACGGGCTGGGGGTGTTGCCGTCGCCCTGGCCGCCGTAGGTCGCGTTGAGGTGGTCGATCTGGGCGGCGACGACGCCCCCGTCGAGCCGGCCGGCGTCACCGGCGTGGATCACGTGGACGAAGACCGGCACCGTCGTCGGGGCGCCGACCCGGGCGTGGGCGGAGGAGAGCTGGGCGAGCCGGTCGTCGAGGTCCGCCTGCATCGCCCGGGCCTCGGCGGCGGTGACGGCGTTCGGGTCCTGCCCGGCCTGACTGCCGGCCGGCTTGCGGGCGGCGGCATCGACGGCGACGGCATCGACGGCGGCGGCGTCGGCGTCGGCGTCGGACCCCGCACAGGCCGCGGTCACGGCGGCCGCGGCGGTCACGGCGGCGGAGTGCGGGGCCGGGGCGGCGAGCTGGCTGAGACCGGCGGCCGCGACCAGCACGGCGGCCCAGGGGAACAGACGGGGGGTACGCGAGCGCACCCGGGCAGTACGGCGCATCTGCGCTCCTGACAAGGGAGTTGGCGGATTGTCGGCCGCGCCCCGGGCCCGCCCGGCTCGGCGCGGACCCGCCGAGACTACGACGCGGCGAAGACGATCTCCCGCAGGGCGCGCGCGGCGGCCCGGTCGAGTACCACGGCCGACGCACAGCCCTCCGGCGCCCGTCCGGCCCCGGTGAGCCGGCGCCGCAGCCTGTCGACGGCGGCCCGGTGCCGGAGGAAGGCGTAGCGGGAGACGCTCTGCCCCCGGCTCTGCTGACCCTCCCGCGCCTCGGCCGGTTCGGCGTCCAGCAGCAGCAGGTGCACCCGGCGGCCCTGCCGGGCGGCGGTGCGGGTCAGCCAGAGCCGCACCCAGGACAGCGATCCGCAGTCGTGGACGGCGAGCGGCCCGCCGGCCAGCACCGCGCGCCGCAGCCGCCGGTAGTGCGCGATCCGCGCCAGCGGGCGGTAGAGGGCGTACGGGAGGCGGCCGGGCAGCCTGGCCGCGTACTCCTCGCGGACCAGCTGGGAGTCGACCAGCGGAGCGCGCACGCAGCGGCGCATCAGGGTGCTCTTGCCGCTGCCGGGCAGCCCGGAGACGACCAGCAGGTCGCCGGCGGGGTAGTGCAGCGCCACCGGAGCGGGGCCGGTCCGCAGGTCGTGCAGGCCGGGCTGCACCCGTAAGGCCTGCGGGGCGCCGGCGGGGCCCTGTCCAGGAGGCGACGGCACCCGGGGTGCCGCCGCCTCCGCCGTTCTCGTCCTGGTCACCGGTCCTCCCCGCGCCGTTCCCTCCCTTGGAGCATTACGCATTCCCAAGAGCGAGTAAAGAGCGGTGATCGCCGGGCCCGGCCGGCCGGTGCCGGATCAGGGCGTGCCGTGCGGGCGGGTCAGCCGAGCTGGGGGGCGACCCGGGAGGCGATGAGCTCCAGGTGGTCGAGGTCGTCCAGGTCCAGGATCTGCAGGTAGACCCGCTCGCTGCCGACGGCCGCGTACCGGCCGATCCTCTCCGCGACCTCGTCCGGGGTGCCGGCCAGGCCGTTGGCCTTCAGCTCGTCCACGTCCCGGCCGATCACGGCCGCCCGGCGGGCCACCTCGGCGTCGTCGCGGCCGACGCAGGCCACCAGGGCGTTGGAGTACACCAGGTCGCCGACCGAGCGCCCGGCCTGCTCGACGGCGGCCTTGACCCGGCCGAACTGGGCGGCGCTGTCCTCCACCGAGGCGAACGGCAGGTTGAACTCGTCGGCGAAGCGGGCGGCCAGCGCCGGGGTCCGCTTCGGGCCGAGGCCGCCGACCAGCACCGGGATCCGGTCCTGGGCCGGCTTGGGCAGGGCCGGCGAGCCGGTCAGCGTGTAGTACTCACCGGCGAAGTCGAAGGTGTCGCCGAGCTTGGTGTTCCACAGGCCGGTGATGATCGCCAGCTGCTCCTCCAGCCGCCCGAACTTCTCCTTCGGGAAGGGGATGCCGTAGGCGGCGTGCTCGGCCTCGTACCAGCCGGCGCCGAGGCCGAACTCGACCCGGCCGCCGCTCATCGCGTCCACCTGGGCGACCTGGATCGCGGTGACGCCGGGCAGGCGGAAGGTCGCGGCCGTCATCAGGGTGCCGAGGCGGATGGTGCGGGTGTCGCGGGCGAGGCCGGCCAGGGTGATCCAGGCGTCGGTCGGCCCGGGCAGGCCGTCGACGTCGCCCATCTTCAGGTAGTGGTCGGAGCGGAAGAAGGCACTGAAGACGCCCAGGTCCTCGGCGGCCCGGGCGACCGTCAGGAGGGTGTCGTAGCTCGCGCCCTGCTGCGGTTCGGTGAAGATGCGGAGATCCATGCGGACCATTCTGGTACAGACCACCCGTGGATCGGTGCAGAGAACCGGCCAAGCCGCCGAAGCTCCCGAAGGTGGCCAAGGTCTCAGCACGGAACCGTCACGAGCCGCCGGTCCGGCCGACCCGCTCGCCTACGGTGGACGGATGTTCGCCACCCCCGACGAGTCCTTCCGGCGCTCCCCCGACGATCCGGCCGGCTGCCCGCTGCCCGGCATCGTCGCCGCGTTCACGCCCCGGCTGTCCGAGTTCGCCTTCGAGCCCGGCTTCGTCGCGATGGTCGACCAGCACGTCGCGATGCTGCGCGAGCTGCTGTACGCGCAGGGGCCGGAGCTGGCGCCCCGGCCCCTGGACCGTGAGGAACTGTCGGACTACGCGCTCGGCTTCCTGGACGCGCTCACCGAGATCGGCTGGCGGGAACCGGTGGGGTACGACTACGCGGTGCACCGGCTGACCGCGATCTGCTGGCTGGTGCGCGAGCAGGGCCTGCTGCGGGCCTGAACCCGCTGCGGGTCGCCACGACCCAGGACACGCCCGCCCTAGCTCGGCTGGTCACCCGGGCGGCCCGGGTCGATGCCGGGCGGCGGCGGGGTGGTGCCCGGAGCGGCCTGGGTGGTCGGCCGGGCCGGCTGGTTGGCCAGCACGTCCGCCCGGCCCGCCTGGTAGGCGCTGCCGCGCAGTTTGGCGCTCTCCTGCTCGGCGTGGTCCAGCCAGCGCTCCCAGCGCTGGCGCATCGGCAGGATCAGGCCGCCGCCGACACCCACCACCAGCACACCGGCGATCGTGGCGAGCACCGCGATCAGCACCGGTCCGGTGATCGCGGTGGCGATCCCGGCCTGGCCGAGCGCCGCGATCACGCCCAGCGCGACGATGAACGCCCAGACGATCGTGGCGACCGTCCGGCCGTACGAGGCGCCGGCGAGCGCGTTGCGCACGATGTCGCGGACGCCGTTGGCGATGGCCATCGCGACCACCACGATCGCGACCGCCACGATGCCCCGGGGCAGCCAGGCGACGATGCTGTGGATCATCACGCTGATCGGGTTCGGGCCGAAGACGCCGAACGCCAGCTGCAGCACCATCAGCAGGATCGCGTAGTAGACGATCTTGCAGATGATGCCGGTCATGTCGTAGTTCGACCCGCTCAGGTGGCGGGCCATCCCGGCCCGCTCGGCGACCCGCTCCGAGCCGACCTTGCGCAGCACGCGGTCCAGGACCTTGGCGATCGCCTTCGCCACGATCCAGCCGATGACCAGGATCGCCAGGAAGGCGATGAACTGCGGGACGAATTTCGCGATCTTGGACCAGGCGTCGGTGAAACCCGATCCGAAGTCCACGGAGAGTGCGAGCTGCTGAGCCACGGAGTCCTCCACTCGGTGACACGGCGCCACGAGCGGCGCGTGCGGCCCCCCACCCTTCGTGGATAGCAGCACCCCGCCCGGCCCGCGCGCGCCTGGTCCCCGGGCTGCTCCCCCCGGGTGAAACGGGCCCGTAGACGCCCCGCGTAAAGTGATGTTCAAGGGCACGGGACGGGGGCGGGACGGGACAGGACGGTGCGGGTGTGAGCAGCGACAGGGTGGACGGCGGCACGACGACCGGCAGCACGGCCGGCAGCACCGCCGGGCACCCGGCACTGCGCTGGCGGGTGCGGCCCGAGGCGCCGCGCGCCGCCGTCCTGGTGCTGCACGGCGGCGAGGAGCACAACCTCGCCCGGCCCGGCCCGGTCAACCTGCCGCTGCTGCGGATGCACGGCTTCCTGCGCTCCCTCGCCAAGGACACCGCCGGCGCCGACGTGGCCGTCGGCACCGTCCGCTACCGCCACCGGGGCTGGAACGGGCAGCGCGCCGACGCCGCGCTGGACGCCCTCGCCGCCCTCGACGAGCTGGCCCGGGAACTGGGCGAGGTGCCGACCGTCCTGATCGGGCACTCGATGGGCGGGCGCGCGGCCCTGCGGGCCGGCGGCCACCCGGCCGTCACCGGCCTGGTCGCCCTCGCCCCCTGGTGCCCGGCCGAGGACCCGTGCGAGCAACTGGCCGGACGGGACGTGCTGCTGCTGCACGGCGACCGCGACAAGGTCACCCCGCCCGCCGAGACCCGGGCCTTCGCCGCCCGCAGCCGGGCCGCCGGCGCCCGCGTCTGCGGCTACACCGTCACCGGCAGCGGCCACGCCATGCTCCAGCGCATCCCCGACTGGCACCGGGCCACCACCCGCCTGGCCACCGCCCTGCTCGGCCTGCGCCCGCTCCCCGCCGAGACCGTCTCCGCCCTCGCCCTTCCGCCCGCCTCCCCCGAGGCCCTCACCCTCGCCCTGCCCCGCCAGCCGCGCGGCTGACCCCGCACGGGCCGGCGGCCGCGCGGCGGCGCAGCGGCGCGGGCGTCAGCGGGCCAGGCGGCCGAGGAGCGCGGAGGCCGCGGTGATGCCGAGCACGGTGGCCACGGTCAGGACGGCGAAGTCGAGCGGGAGGTGGGCGCGGGTGCCGATCAGCAGGCCGCGCAGGGCGTCGACCTGGTAGCTGAGCGGGTTGGCCCGGCTGACCACCTGGAGCCAGCCCGGCATCAGGTCCACCGGGTAGAGGGCGTTGGAGCCGAAGAAGAGCGGCATGGTGATCGCCTGGCCGATGCCCATCAGGCGGTCACGGGTGAGCACGATGCCGGCGATGGTCATCGAGAGGCAGGAGAAGAACGCCGAGCCGAGCAGCACGGCGACCACGACCCCGAGCAGCCGCAGCGGGTTCCAGGTCATCGCGACTCCGAGCAGGGCGGCGATCACCACCACGACGACGGCCTGGATCACCGCCTTCACCCCGGCGGCGAAGGCCTTGCCGGTCACCAGCGCCGCGCGCGGGGTGGGGGTGACCAGCAGCTTGGTGAGCACCCCGGAGTCCCGCTCCCAGATGATCATGATGCCGTAGAAGATCGCGATGAACATGGCGGACTGGGCGATGATCCCGGGGGCCAGGAAGTCCAGGTAGGGGATGCCGCCGGTGGGGATGGCCTTGAGCCGGGTGAAGGTCTCCCCGAAGATCAGCAGCCACAGCGCGGGCTGCACGGCCCGGGTGTAGAGCTCGGTGCGGTCGTGGCGCAGCTTCTGCAGCTCGACGGTGCACATCGCCAGCGTCCGGGCGGGCACCAGCCGCCAGCCGGTGCGGGCACGCGGGGGGACCAGCAGCAGTCCGAGGTCGGGCCGGGCGGCGGTCGCGGTCGCGGCGGCAGTGGCGGCGGGGCCCGGGGGCTCAGCCGACGCGGGAGGCGGTGCGGCGGGTACGGCGGACATCGCTGAACTCTCCTTCCGGGGCCTCGCCGGGGGCCAGCTCGCGGCCCGCGAAGTGGCGGAACACGTCGTCCAGACTGGGGTCGGCGAGCTGCGGATCCTGCGCGCGGACCACGGTCTTCAGCTCCTCGGTGGTGCCGAGCGCGCGGATCCGGCCGCGGTCCATCAGGGCGATCCGGTCGCAGTAGCGGTCGGCCTCGTCCATGTAGTGGGTGGTGACCAGCACCGTCATCCCGGTGGCCTGGCGGACCGCCTCGACGCACTCCCAGACGCCGGTGCGGGCGATCGGGTCCAGGCCGATGGTGGGCTCGTCCATCACCAGCAGGCGCGGGGCGCTGACCAGGGCCTGGGCGAGCTCCAGCCGGCGGACCATGCCGCCGGAGTAGGTGCCGGCCATCCGGTCGGCCGCCTCGGCGAGGCCGACGGCGGCCAGCGCCTGGGCGACCCGCTCGCGGCGCTCGCCGTGCGGCACGTCGAAGACGCGGGCGAACAGCGCGACGTTCTCCCGACCGGTCAGCCCGCCGTCCGCGGAGAGCTGCTGCGGCACGTAGCCGAGCAGCCGGCGGACGTCCATCCGCTGCCGGGCGGGGTCGTGGCCGAAGACCCGCACCATGCCGGCGCGGACCGGGAGCAGGGTGGTGATTGCCCGGATCGTGGTGGTCTTGCCCGCGCCGTTGGGACCGAGCAGGCCGAACACCTCGCCGGTGCGCACGGTCAGGTCGACACCGTCGACGGCCTTGGTGCTGCTGCCCTTCCCGCGCCCGTGGTGGAAGGTGTACTCCAGGCCGCGGCAGACGACCGCCTCGTCACCGCCGTTCTCCGGGAACGTCATCGCTCCTCCTCCCCCGGCTCGCCCGGTCGGGTGCGCAGGCCCGTCGCCACCTCGCGCAGCGCGGGCACCGCGGCGGCCAGGGCCGCCCGGGAGTCGGCGGGCAGCCCGGCCACCACCTCCCCCACCAGCGCGGCGCGCCGGGCCCGCCAGACCGCGAGGCGTTCGACGGCCTCGTCGGTGGCGTACAGCAGAGCCGCCCGGCGGTCGGCCGGGTCCACCTCGCGGCGCAGCAGCCGCAACGCGACCAGCTGGTTGACCAGGGTGGAGACCGAGTTTCCGGCGAGGCACAGCTCCTCGGCCGCGTCGGACACCCGCAGCCCGGGGGTGTCCATCACCAGGCGGAGCAGTTCGATCTGGGCCCCGCGCAGCCTCGGCTCGGTGAGTCCCTGCCGCAGCCGGCGGCGGACCAGGCGCTGGATGCCGACCAGCAGGGCGGAGAGTTCGTCGGCCACGTCGGGATCGGAGGTCGTCGGAAGGTCGACGGCCGGTGCGGGGGTGAGCGTTTCCGGTGTCGCACTCATACCTCCGATTTTAGCTCTCAGTGAGAGATATTCGTCCAGAGGGCGGACGGGGTGGACCGGAGGACTGCCGGGCGGGGCGTGGCTGTGCCAGGATCCCGGGTGACCGTGTACGGACACCCACCCACCCTCACCGCTGGGAACCCTCATGAGAAGACTCGCGCTCCGCGTGCTGTCCGCGGCAACGGCGCTGTCCGCGTTGCTCGTTGTGCCGGCGGCCACTGCCGCTACCGCCGCCCCGGTCATCGCCACCGAAAGCGCCACCACCGCCGCCCCGGTGCCGCTCAGCGGCGCGCAGTTGGCGGCCTCCTGGGCGGGGCCGCTCAGCACCCGGGGGCGGTACGTCGTCGACGCGTCGGGCGACCGGTTCAAGCTGAAGTCCGGCAACTGGTCCGGCGCGCAGGGCACGTGGCAGGGCAGCGGCTCGACCACCGATCCGGCGAACAACCAGGCCGGCCAGGTCTCGTACAACCTGCCGCTCGGCCTCGACCGGGCGCCGCTGTCCGAGATCACGGCGGGCTTCCACAGCCTCGGGCTCAACAGCGTCCGACTGCCGTTCGCGGACGCGATGATCCGGGACACCGCCGCCGTCCCGGACGCCGCCGTCGCCGCCAACCCCGGGCTGCGCGGCAGCACCCCGCTGCAGGTGTACGACGCGGTGGTGGCGGCGCTCACCGCCGACGGGTTCGCGGTGATCCTCAACAACCACACCACCGGGTACCGGTTCTGCTGCGGCCTGGACGGCAACGAGCGGTGGAACAGCGGCCAGTCCACCGAGACGTGGGAGCAGGACTGGCTGTTCATGGTGGACCGGTACCGGGCCAACAAGCGCGTGGTCGGCGCCGACCTGCGCAACGAGGTCCGCCGCGACACCTGGGACGACCCCAACTGGGGCCTGGGCGACGGCCACGACGCGTACGCCGCCTTCGAGGAGGCGGGCAACCGGATCCTCCAGGCCGACCCCGACCTGCTGATCATCATGGAGGGCATCAACTGGCAGGGCGTCCCGCTGGCGGGCCTGCCGCACGGCCGTCCGATGCTCAAGCCGGTGGCCACGCTCTCCCACACCCTGATCGACTCGGGCAAACTGGTCTACTCGGCGCACTTCTACGGGTACACCGGCTCGGCCAACACCGGCGCGGGCAGCGGTCCGGGCGCCACCGGCGATCCCCGCTACCAGGACTTGACGCCCAGTCAACTCGCTGCCGTGGTCGACGAGGAGGCGCTCTTCGTCACCCGCGCCGGGCAGCACTTCACCGCCCCGGTCTGGATCAGCGAGTTCGGCGCGGGCGGGCGGGGCCCGACCGACGCCAAGGAGCAGGCCTGGTTCGACCGCTTCACCGCGATCCTGGCCGAACACGACACCGACTTCGCCGTCTGGCCGCTGGTCGGGTGGCACAACGACGGTGTACCGCAGGACAGTTGGGCGCTCCTCCACTACGACCGGGCCGGCCGGCGGCTGAGCGTCGAGGACCCGGGCGACTGGCGCGCCGCGGACTGGAACCGGCTGGTCGCCGCCCCCGGGTACACCGGCCCGGTGCCGGCCGCCGCCCGCTGGAACCTGCTCGACCTCGACCACGCCGACCAGAACGCCTCCCGGCGGATGCTGGCCCTGCCCGACTGGAGCAGCGGCAACCGCAAGGGGAACTGCCCGGACGGCCAGCGCCTGATCGGCCTCGGCCGCGGTGACGGCCGCGGCCTGTGCACCGACGCCGGGCAGCCCGCCACCGGGCCGGACGCCTGGACGACCGTCACGGACGAGCGCTACGTCACCGGCGGCGACTGGGCGCCCGGCTACAACAAACTCCAGTGCCCGGACGGCCGGTTCGCGGTCGGCTACAGCGTCCGCGCCGACGCGATGGCCGCCCTGCTCTGCGCCCCGGCCGCGGCCGCGCCGCCCGCCGCGGCCGACCGGGTGCTCTGGTTCGACCACGGCGACAACCGGCCCCCGGCCGCCACCGGCGCCGACTCGGCGGCCAGCGACTGGGCGCCCGGGGCCTACAAGGGACAGTGCGCCTCGAACGAGTACGTCGCGGGGGTCGCCTTCACCTGGCGCTGGCTGCACGCCGGCGTCCCGGACGCGCTGCTCTGCCGTCCACTGGCCTGACACCGCCGCTGTGGGGGCCCGGCCGGCGGGCCGGGCCCCGACGGGAACGGTTCAGCTCAGCGCGGCCTGGGACTCCACGACCACGCCGTACAGGTCGCCGATCGTCGCCAGGGCGCTGCGGTGCAGCTGGGCGGCGGTCACCCGGGTGCCCGCCGAGGCGAGCGGGCGGGTCGCGCAGGCGTCGGCGACGACGGTCGGCCGGTTGCCGCGCAGGAAGGCGCCCGCGGTGGTGAAGGCCACGCACATGTGGGTCATGAAGCCGGCGACCACCACGTCCTGGTGGCCGGCCTCGTCGAGCAGGGTTCCCAGGCCGGTGCCGACGAAGGCGTCCGGGGCCTGCTTGACGACCACGGCCTCGCCCTCGACCGGCGCCACGGCGGGGTGGATCTGCCCGATCTCGGCACGGACGTCGTACGGGGTGCCCGCGCCGCCGTCGTTGATCACGTGGATGACCGTGGCGCCCGCCGCGCGCGCCCGGGCGAGCAGGGCAGCGGCCGCGTCGAGCGCCTCCCGCCAGCCCTCCAGCTCCATCACGCCGCGCACGTAGGTGTTCTGGTAGTCGATCAGGATCAGCGTGGACGCGGCGAGCGTGGCGGGCGTCTCGTCGAAGCCGTTCAGGGCGCGCAGGGTCGTCGTGGGCATGAGGGGACCACCTTCGGTTCGGTACACGGGTAAGGGCGGGCGGCGGCTGCGACGGCCGCGGCGGCCCGGCCCCTGGAACGCTACGACCGGCCACCGGATGTCGGCAATGCCGTCTAACCTGCAGATTCCGACATCGAGAGAGCACGAAGAGAGCGCAGGTGGGGCCGTGGGCGCCGTACAACGACTGATCGTCATCGTCCTGTTCGAGGGCGTCGACCTGCTCGACGTCACCGGACCGCCCGAGGTGTTCTCCCTCGTCCGGCGGGAGACCGACGACGCGACCGGCTACCGCGTCGTCCTCGCCGCCGCGACCACGGACCCGGTCACCACCGCCGCCGGCGTGCGGATCCTGCCCGACCTCACCTTCGACGAGGCCGCCGCGAGCGCCATCGACACCCTGCTGGTGCCCGGCGCCGTCGAGGTGGACGGCCCGCGCCTGGTCCACCCGCGCACCGACCCGGCCGTGGTCGACCGGGTGCGCACCCTCGCCGGGCGCTCGCGCCGCATCGCCTCGGTCTGCGTCGGCGCGCACCTGCTCGCCGCCGCCGGCCTCCTCGACGGCAAGCGCGCCACCACCCACTGGTCGACCGCCGCGCAACTGGCCGCCGAGTACCCGGAGATCGAGGTGGACGCCGACCCGATCTTCATCCGCGAGGGCGACGTCTGGACCGGCGCGGGCATCAGCGCCTGCCTCGACCTCTCCCTCGCCCTGGTCGCCGAGGACTTCGGCGAGGAGCTCGCGCTGAGGGTCGCCCGCCAGCTCGTGATGTACCTCAAACGCCCCAGCGGCCAGAGCCAGTTCAGCGTCCCGCTGGAACCCGTCTCCACCACCCGGCGGGTCGAGGAGCTGCGCCACCACGTCCTGCGCAACCTCACCGGCCGGCTCACCGTCCCCGACCTCGCCGCCCACGCCCACGTCAGCGAAAGGCAGTTGACCCGGATCTTCAAGACCGAACTGGGCACCACACCCAGCGCCTACATCGAGTCGGCCCGGGTCGAACTCGCCCGCCACCAGCTCGAATCCACCGATGCCACGCTCGAACGCGTCGCCGCCGACTGCGGGTTCGGCACCACCGACACCCTGGTCCGGGCCTTCCGCCGCCGGCTCGACACCACCCCGACCGAGTACCGCCACCGCTTCCGCACCACCAGTCCCGCGCCCCCGGTCAGAGCGGCAGCCGGACGGTGAACACGGTGCGCCCCGGCCGGCTCGCCGCGTCCACCGTGCCGCCGTGCGCCCGGACCACCGCCCGCACGATCGACAGGCCGAGCCCCGTCGACCCGGTCGAACGCGAGCGCGCGCGGTCCCCCCGGACGAACCGCTCGAACATCCGGCCCGCCAGCTCCGGCGCGATCCCCGGGCCGTCGTCGGCGACGGCCAGCCGCACCTCCGCCCCGGCCGGCTCCAGACTCAGCTCGACCTCGGTGCCGGGCGGGGTGTGGGTCCGGGCGTTCGCCAGCAGGTTGACCACCACCTGGCTGAGCCGGTCCGCGTCCCCGCGCACCAGCACCGGCTCCTCGGGCAGCGCCAGGCGCCAGCGGTGCCCGGGCCCGGCAGCCCGGGCGTCGGCCACCGCGTTCAGCGCGATCCGGGTCAGGTCGACCTCCGCGTCGGCCAGCGGCCGGCCCGCGTCCAGCCGGGCGAGCAGCAGCAGGTCCTCGACGATCGCGCCCATCCGCACCGCCTCCGCGTCGATCCGCTCCAGCGAGTGCCGGACCGGCCCGGGCACCGCGCCCGGGTGGCGCAGCGCGAGTTCGGCGTGGCCTCGGACCGCCGCCACGGGGGTACGCAGCTCGTGGCTGGCGTCGGCCGCGAACGCCCGCAACCGCTCCTCCACCGCGTGCCGGCGGGCCAGCGCGTCGCCCACGTGCCCGAGCATCCGGTTGAGCGCCGCGCCGACCCGGCCGACCTCCGTCCGCGGATCGTCGTCCGGGACGCGTTCGGCCAGCGTGACGGCGCCGCTGGCGAGCGGCAGCGCGGCGACCCGCTCGGCCGTGCCCACCACCCGCCGCAGCGGACGCAGCGACCAGCCGACCCAGACCGCCCCGGCCGCCCCCGCCCCGGCGACGGCGATCGCGAAGACGGTCAGCTCCAGGGTCGCCAGCCGGTCCACGGTGTCCTCGGCCGGGCGCAGCGGCAGTCCGCTGACCAGCACGTCGCCGTCCCGGCCGGCCACCGCGCGCACCCGGTAGTGGCCCTGCGCGCGGCCCAGGTCGACGGTGCGGGCCGGCCCGCCGACCGGCAGGGCGGCGAGGGCCCGCTGCTCGGCCGGCGAGAACACCAGCCGGTCGTCGGCGCTGGGGCCGTTGGCGTCGTCGGCGTCCCCGTCGACCACGCCCGCCGCGGTGACCCGGCCGTCCAGCAGCCGGGCGCCCAGGGTGCCGGGGGTCTGCGCCCGGGTGTCGGTGCCGCCGCCCTGGCCGGCGTGCTCCAGGCTGGCGGCGTAGCGCCCGCCGGCGTCGGCGAGCTGCTGGTCCAGGCGGTCCACCAGGAAGTGGCGCAGCGCCGCCGTGGTGGCGAGGCCGACCGCGGCGCAGGTCACCACCAGCAGCACCAGCAGGCCGGCGATCAGCCGGGCCCGCAGCGTCCGCGGCACCAGCCGGGCGGCTCGGCGGCGCGCCCTGGCGGCGCCCGTGACCAGGCCGTCCGTCGTGGGCCGGCCGGTCACGGGGCCGCCTTGATCAGGTACCCGGCGCCGCGCACCGTGTGGATCATCGGCGTCCGGCCCGCGTCCAGCTTCTTGCGCAGATAGCTGATGTACAGCTCGACGACGTGCGCCTGCCCGCCGAAGTCGTACGACCAGACGGCGTCCAGGATCTGCGCCTTGCTGAGCACCTGCCGCGGGTGGTGCATCAGGTGGGCGAGCAGCGCGTACTCGGTCGGGCTGAGGTCGACCACCTCGCCGGCCCGGGTGACCTCACGGGCCCGCTCGTCGAGGACGAGGTCGCCGAGCACCAGGGCGTGTGCGGGCGGCTGCCCCGCGACCCCCGGCGGGGCGGCCCGGCGCAGCAGCCCGCGCAGCCGGACCACCACCTCGGCCAGGCTGAACGGCTTGGTCACGTAGTCGTCGCCGCCCGCCGCGATGCCCGCGATCCGGTCCTCGACGGCGTCCCGGGCGGTGAGGAAGAGCACCCGCACCTCGGGCCGCTCGGCGTGGATGCGGCGCAGCACCTCCATGCCGTCGAGGTCGGGCAGCATCATGTCGAGCACGACGGCGTCCGGGCGCCAGTGCGCCGCCGCCCGGACGGCGGCCAGACCGGTGGTCTCGCCCCGTGCCTGCCAGCCCTCGTAGCGGACCGCGCCGCAGACCACCTCCACCAGGTCCGGTTCGTCGTCGACGACCAGGACCCGCCAGTCCTGCCGGTCGGCGCCCCGCTCGGCGGTGTCGTCCATGGTGCTCCCTGGGTGCAGGTGGTCGGCCGCCTTCATCCTGGCCCACCGCGATGAGAAAGCCCTGAGACCGGCAGTCGCCCGGGGAGCCCGCTCCACCCGCCCTGACCTGCGGCGAAACCGCCGGGGGCGACGGGGGCGGCGGCACCGGTTCAGAGCCGGCTCAGAGGTTCCGGTGCGATCGTGGTGCGCCCCGGCGGTGCTCGCCCGCCGGGCCCGAAGGAGGATCCCCGATGGCCACCGCCGCCCCGCCGAGACCCGCCGCCCGCACCCGCCGGGCGGCCCCGCGCCGCCCGGCCGCCGCCCGGCCGGACGCGGTGCTGGGCCTGATCGCCGCCGGGGCGCTCGGCGTCCTCGCGCTGTGGTGGTCCGACACCCCGGCGGTCGCCGGCGCGGCCGGCTGGCTGACCGGGGCAGGCCGGATCACCGGCCTGCTCGCCGGGTACACGGCGCCGGTGCTGCTCCTGCTGATGGCCCGGCTGCCGCCGGTGGAGCGCGGGGTCGGCGCCGACCGGCTGGCCCGCTGGCACGCGTTCGGCGGGCGCTGGCTGGTCGCCGTGGTGACGGTGCACGTGCTGTCGGTCGTCTGGGGGTACGCGCTGACGGACGGGCGCGGCCTGTTCGGCGAGGGCGTGGAGATCGTCCTCCACTACCCCGAGATGCTCAAGGCCGCGCTGGGCACCCTGCTGATGCTGGGCACCGGCGCCGTCTCCGCCCGGGCCGCCCGGCGCCGCCTCCCGTACGAGGCCTGGTACTACCTGCACCTGGCCACCTACCTCGCGGTGGCGCTCGCCTTCGGCCACCAGCTGGCCACCGGCGCCGACCTCGGCGACGGCCCGGCCCGCGCCGCCTGGTACGCGCTCTACCTCGGCACCGCCGCCCTGCTGGGCTGGTACCGGCTGGCCCGGCCCTGGCTGCTCGACCGCCGGCACCGGCTGCGGGTGGCGGAGGTCCGGCGGGAGGGGCCGGGCGTGGTGTCGCTGTTCCTGACCGGTCGGCGGCTGGACGAACTCCGGGCCGAGCCGGGCCAGTTCTTCCGCCTCCAGTTCCAGGCGCCCGGCCTGCGGTGGGCCGCCAACCCGTACTCGCTGTCCGCGCCGCCGCGCCCGGACTTCCTGCGCTTCACCGTCAAGGATCTCGGCGGGCACAGCGCCGCGGTGGCCGCGCTGCGCCCGGGTACCCCGGTGCGCGCCGAGGGCCCGTACGGGGCGTTCACCGGGCGGCTGCAACGGCGGCGCCGGGTGCTGCTGCTCGGGGCGGGGGTGGGGATCACCCCGCTGCGGGCGCTGTTCGAGACGCTGCCGGGCGAACTGACCCTGGTCCAGCGGGCCGGGCGCCCGGAGGACGTGCTGTTCCGGGCCGAGCTGGCGGAGGTGGCCCGGCGGCGGGGCGCCGCGGTGCACGAACTGGTCGGCCCGCGGGCGCGGATCGGCGACCTCGGCCGCGCGCTCGCCCGGCTCGTCCCCGACCTCGCCGAGCACGAGGTCTACCTGTGCGGGCCGGACGCGCTGGCCGAGGAGGCCGTCCGTTCGCTGCGGGCCGCCGGGGTGCGGGCGGGGCGCATCCACCGGGAGTCCTTCGACTTCTGAGCCCGCTCGCCGAGCCCGCCGGACCTGCTCAGCCCGTCCCACCACGCCACCTCCGCCACACCCCCGAGGAGCCCCGCCCATGCGCCGAGCCGTCGTCACCGGTGCCGCCACCGCGGCCGGAGTCGTCCTGCTGCTCTCCCTCAAACCGCACGGGGCCGCCGGGCCCGCGCCGGTGATCAGCTCCGGCGGCGCGGGCTCGTCCGGCGCCACGGGTTCGTCCGGCACCACGGGCTCGTCCGGCACCGCCGCCGGGGCCTCCGACGCCACCGCTGCGCCGTCGGGCTCCCCCAGCGCACCGGCCGCCGGTGCCGCCGGCGCCGGCGGCACCCGGAAGGTCACCGGCGACGCCGTGAACACCCGTTACGGCCCCGTCCAGGTCGAGGTCACCCTCGCCGGCAGCCGGATCACCGCCGTCGACGTCGTCAAGTACCCCACCGAGGACCGCCGGGACCGCGAGATCAACAGCTCCGCGCTGCCCCTGCTCAACCAGGAGGCGATCGCCGCACAGAGCGCCGGGATCGACGTGGTCAGCGGCGCGACCTTCACCAGCGACGGCTACGTCCGCTCCCTGCAGAGCGCGCTCGACCGCGCCGGGCGGTGAGGCGCGGTGCTCCGCCACGCCGAACCCGTCATGGGCACCGTCTTCTCGATCGCCGTCCGCGATCCCGGCCCGGACACGCCCGCCGCGCTCCGCCGGATCGCCGACCGGCTGCACCGGATCGACGCGGTGTTCTCGCCCTACCGGCCGGACAGCGACATCAGCCGCCTCGACCGGGGCGAACTCGCCCTCGCCGACTGCGATCCGCAGGTCCGCGTCGTCCTGGCGGCCTGCCGCGAGGTCGCCGCGCAGACCGACGGCTTCTTCACCGAGCGGCCCGGCGGCCGGCTCGACCCGAGCGGCTGGGTCAAGGGGTGGGCGGTCGAGGAGGCGGCCGGGCTGCTGGCCGCCGCCGGGGCCCGGCAGTACTGCGTCAGCGGCGGCGGGGACGTGCAGACCGCCGGCGGCCCGTGGCGGATCGGGGTCGCCCACCCGCTGCGGCCGGGCGCGCTGGCCGCCGTGCTGGGCGGCGACGGCCTCGCGGTGGCCACCTCCGGCACCGCCGAGCGCGGCGCGCACATCCTCGATCCGCACACCGGCCGGCCGGCGTCCGGCCTCGCCTCGCTGACCCTGGTCGGCGCCCCCGGCACCGGGATCGCCCGCACCGACGCCTGGGCCACCGCCGCCTTCGCGATGGGCCCCGACCGCGCGCTCGCCTGGGTCGCCCGGCAGCCCGGCGTCGAGGCCCTCGCCGTCCTGCCCGACGGGACCAAGCGCTGGACACCCGGCCTGCCCCGGCACCTCCCGCCCACCGGCCCCGCCGACTGGCGGCCGGCCGCCCCGGCGGCCTGAGCAGGGCCGTTTGCGCGCCAACTGGCTTTCGAACGCTGATAGTTCACTCCATCAGGTGAAGAACTCGATCATGACTCATCCGCCCCGACCCGGGTGGCCGATAGTGGGGAGACCGATCGGACGCACACCATCCGGTCCCACCGGAACGCGTGGACCCACGGACACGCGTGAACCCACGGAAAGAGGTAGCGACACATGCCCACCGAGGCCACCCGGCGGATCGACCTCGTCTTCTCCCTGTTCGACGCCAACCGCAACGGCGTCGTCGAGGTCGACGACTTCAACCTGATGACGGCCCGCGTGGTCGCGGCCGCCGCCGATTCGGACGAGGCCGCGAAGGCCGCGATCCGCGCCGCCTTCCGGCGCTACTGGACCACCCTGGTCAGCGAGTTGGACACCAACGGCGACGGCGTGATCAGCCGCGAGGAGTTCGGCGGCTTCGTCCTCTCGCCCGAGCGCTTCGGCCCCGCCGCCGGCGAGTTCGCCGACGCCCTGTCCGCGCTCGGCGACCCGGACGGCGACGGCCTGATCGAGCGCCCGCTGTTCGTGGCGCTGATGACCGCGATCGGCTTCGAGCACGCCAACATCCACGCCCTCTTCGACGCCTTCGGCCCCACCCCCGAGGACCGCATCACGGTGGCCGTCTGGGCCGCCGGGATCCGCGACTACTACGCCCCGGACAAGGCCGGCATCCCCGGCGACCTGCTGGTGGGCCAACCGGCCGCCTGATCTCCCCGGGGCACGCCCCCCGGATCGGCTGAGCGACGGCGCCGCCGCCCCGCGCCTGCCCGGCGGCGCCGTCCCGCGCTCCACGCACCGGGCCCACGGCGCCCGCGCCACCACCCACGACCGGTCCGCCGTCCAGCCTGTCCGGCCGATCCTGCCGGACAGGACCTGGTCGCGGCTTCCCGAAGTCCGAACACCAGGAGGGACCATGGCCACCGCCGCCCGCCCCCGTGCCGGCGTCGACGAGGGCGTCGGACCGACCGCCCTGATGGTCGCCGCCGCCCGCGCGATCGAGACCCACCGCCCCGACGCCCTCGCCCGGGACGCCCACGCCGAGCACTTCGTCCGCGCCGCCCGGTCCTCCGCGCACTGGCCGGTCCACCCCCGGGACGTCCCGGACGGCGAGGCCGATCCGCTCTGGGGTCGGCTCGGCCGCTACTTCGCCCTGCGGACAAGGGCGTTGGACGACCAGCTGCTGTGGTCCGCCCACCTGGGCGTCCGCCAGGTGGTCCTGCTCGGCGCCGGCCTGGACACCCGGGCCTTCCGGCTCGACTGGCCCGCCGACCTCGCCGTCTTCGAGGTCGACCGGCCCGAGGTCCTCGCGTTCAAGCAGCGCGTCCTCGACCGGCTCGACGCCCGGTCGGCGGCGCGCCGCGTGCCGGTGGCCGCCGACCTGCGCGGCGACTGGGCCGACGCCCTCACCGCGGCCGGCTTCCAGCCCGCCGAGCCGACCGCCTGGCTCGCCGAGGGCCTGCTGCCCTATCTGCCCGCCGCCGCCGAACAGCGGCTCGCGGCCGCCGTCGACCGACTCGGCGCCGCCGGCAGCACCTTGGCGTACGAGGCCAGGCTCGGACCGGAGTCCGCGGCGGTCCGCGACAACCCCGTCTACACGACCGCCCGCGAGCGGCTCGGCGTCGACCTGCTCGCCCTGTTCGACGCCGGGCCGCGCCCCGACACCACCGCCGATCTCACCGCGCGCGGCTGGTCCACCACCGTCCACACCCCGTTCGACTTCACCCGCCACTACGGCCGCGGCCCCCGGCCCGAACCCCACGACGCCTTCGCCGCCGACCGCTGGGTCTTCGCCACCCGGTGACGCCCCCGCTCCGGGCCGCCCGGAGCGGCTTGCGCGGTTCTGCGCACAGTCCGCCGCCCCACGGGCCCGGCGTGATCCAACGGACACGCCCTAGACTTCGGCCATGCTCAAAGCCGACCGTACCGCCCGGATCCTCGCCCACATCACCGAGGCGGGCAGCGCCGATGTGCACGAGCTGGCCGGTCTCCTCCAGGTGTCACCGGCCACCGTCCGCCGGGACCTCCAGGAACTGCACGAGCAGGGCCTGCTGCACCGCACCCGTGGCGGGGCGGTCACCGGTGCCGTCAACCTCGAACTGCCGCTGCGCCACAAGCACGGGACGCGGCAGGCCGAGAAGCGGCGGATAGCGCTGGCGGCCGACCGGCTGGTGCCGGACGGCGCCGTGGTGGGCCTGACGGGCGGCACGACGACGAGCGAGCTGGCCCGGGTGCTGGCCGAGCGCGGCGGGATCACCATCGTGACCAACGCGGTCAACATCGCGGCGGACCTCATCGTCCGGCCGGACGTCCGCCTGGTGGTGGTCGGCGGCCTGGCCCGGACCACGAGTTACGAGCTGGTGGGGCCGGCCGCCGACCGGATGCTCGCCCAGTACCACCTGGACCTCGCGTTCATCGGGGTGGACGGCCTGACGGCGCAGGAGGGCTGCACCACGCACGACGAGATGGAGGCCCAGACCGACCGCGCGTTCCTGCACGCCAGCGCGCGGTCGGTGGTCCTGGCGGACAGCACCAAGATCGGCCGGGTGACCTTCGCCAAGATCTGCCCGCTCGCCGAGGTGCACGACCTCGTCACCGACGACGAGGCCACCGCCGCGCAGGAGAAGGCGATCGCCGCCTGCGGGGTCCGGGTCGCACGCGTCTGACCTGTTCACACGGGGTGCCCGGCCGGGGAGAACCGGCCGGGCTCTCTGCCGCACCGTCAGTTGTCATGCAACGGTCCGATAACGACATCCGGGCGACACCTCGACCCCGCCGGTCCGCCTCGTGAATACTGCCCGACGCCACGCTCTTTCGAATCTGCTCAGAACCAGCGCTCTTCAAGCAACTAGGATCAAGCGGCGTACGAAGGCGGTAACTGCGGTGAACACACGTGTACGTGCCCTCTGGGCGGTCTGTGCCGTCGGCGCGCTCGCCCTCACGGCGTGCGGCGGCAGCAGTGGCGGGTCCTCCCCGAACGGCGCCGTGACGCTCAAACTCGTCGCCGCCGACTACGGCGAGAAGGAGTCCAACAGCTCCAAGGCCTACTGGAACGGCGTCGCCACCGCGTTCACCGCGGCCAACCCCGGCATCAAGGTCGACGTCCAGGTGATGAACTGGAACGACATCGACAAGCAGGTCAAGACGATGATCCAGAGCGGCAACGTCCCCGACGTCCTGCAGACCGGGGGCTACGCCGACAAGGTCGCCGACGACCTCCTCTACAAGGCCGAGGACGTCCTGTCCGCCGGCACCCGGGCCGACCTGATCCCGAGCTTCGCCGACGCCGGCCGGGTCGACGGCGTGCAGTACGGCATCCCGTTCGTCTCCTCCGCCCGCGCCCTCTTCTACAACAAGGCCGTCTTCCAGCAGGCCGGCATCACCCAGCCGCCCACCACCTGGGACGAGGTGCGCAAGGACGCCGAACTGATCAAGGCCAAGGCGCCCGGGGTCACCCCCTACGCACTGCCGCTCGGCCCGGAGGAGGCCCAGGGCGAGAGCATGATCTGGGAGCTCGGCAACGGCGGCGGCCCCACCGCCAAGGACGGCACGTACGCCATCGACAGCCAGGCCAACGTCGACACCTTCCGCTGGCTCAAGACCAACCTCGTCGACACCGGCCTGACCTACGCCAACCCGGCCACCACCGACCGCAAGACCGCCTTCGCCGACTTCGCCGCGGGCAAGGCCGCCATGGCCGACGGCCACCCCTCGCTGATCCAGATGTCCAAGGACGGCAAGGTCGACTACGGCGTCGCGCCCGTCCCCGGCAGGACGGGCCCGCTCGCCTCCACCCTCGGCGTCGCGGACTGGACGATGGCCTTCAAGAAGAACGGCCACCGCGACCAGATCAGGAAGTTCCTCGACTTCGCGTACTCCAAGGACAACACGCTCGCCTTCGACGAGACCTACAACCTGATGCCGGTCACCCAGGGCACCCTGCGCGAGATGACCGCCAGCGGCAAGCACAAGGACCTCGAACCGTTCTTCGCCCTCCTGCCGAACGCCGCCTTCTACCCGCTCGGCAACACCACCTGGGACGCGGTCTCGGCCGAGCTCAAGAAGAACATCGGCACCGCCGTCGCCGGCGACCCGGCCAAGGTGCTCGGCGACCTGCAGAAGAAGGCCCGGGACGCCGTCGCGAACAAGTAGGGCACGCCCTGGCCCGCGCCCCGTCCGAAAGGCACCGCCGTGTCCCTCGACTCCCCCACCCCCCAGGCCTCCGGGCCCGGCCGGCCCGCCCGGACGGGCTCCGGCCCCGGCCGGCTCGGACCGCTGCCGTGGATCGCCCCGGCCGTCCTGCTGATCCTGGCCGTCGTCCTGTGGCCCGTCTACGAGATGGTCCGCACCTCGTTCCTGCGCATCAGCACCAGCGGATTCGTCCGCGGCTCCGCCGGGCTGGACAAGTACCGCAAGCTCTTCGGCGAGGCCGACCTCGGCCGGGTGCTGCTCTCGACGGTGGTCTGGACGGTGGCCGTCGTCGGCCTGACGATGGCGCTCTCGCTCGGCCTGGCCCAGCTGTTCAACCAGCGCTTCCCCGGGCGCAGGTTCGCCCGCTGGGCCCTGATCGCCCCCTGGGCCGCGTCCGTCCTGATGACCGCCATCGGCTTCCGGTGGATGCTCGACCGGACGGCCGGCGTGCTCAACACCGCGCTGACCGACCTCGGCCTGGTCGACGGCCCCCGGGACTGGCTCGGCGACCCGTCGACCGCCTGGCCCTGGATGGTCCTCGTCGCCGTCTTCGTCTCGCTGCCGTTCACCACCTACACCCTGCTCGCCGGCCTGCAGACCGTCCCCGGCGAGCTGTACGAGGCGGCCCGGGTGGACGGCGCCTCCCCGTGGCAGGCCTACCGGAGGATCACCCTGCCGCTGCTGCGCCCGGCCTTCCTGGTCGGCCTCGTGATCAATCTGATCAACGTCTTCAACTCCTTCCCCGTCATCTGGGGCATGACCCAGGGCGGCCCCGGCAGCGCCACGGCCACCAGCACGGTGTTCATGTACCAGCTGAAGAACACCGACATCGGCGAGTCCGCGGCCATGTCGGTGGTCAACTTCGCCCTGGTGGTGCTGATGGTGCTCGTCTTCCTCAAGGTCGGCCGCTGGAACGGGGAGGAGCGTTGACGGCCCGCCCGCCCACGCGCCGGCCACGCCCGCCCGCGCGCCGGATCCGGCCGCAGACCGAGCCGCGGATCCGGGCTCGGATACGGCCGCGCACCCTGGTCATGGCGGCGGCCGCCTGGCTGCTGGCGGCGGTCTTCCTGCTCCCGTACCTGGAGATGGCCGTCACCGCGCTGCGCCCCGCCGACGAGCTGCGCGACGCGGGCTACCTGCCGCACCACCCCGCCTGGTCCAACTTCGTCGACGTCTGGCGCGAGTCGACGCTCGGCGCCAACCTCAAGGTCACCCTGCTGGTCGCCGGCGGCTCCACCGTGCTGGCGCTGCTGGTCGCGCTGCCCGCCGCGTACTGCACCGCGCGGTTCAGGTACCGGGGCCGCAAGCTCTTCCTGCTGCTCGTCCTGGTCACCCAGATGTTCCAGCCGACCTCGCTGCTGGTGGGCCTCTACCGCGAGTTCTACCAGCTGGACATGCTCAACTCGGTCTGGACGCTGATCCTCTGCAACGCCGCCTTCAACCTGGCCTTCGCCGTCTGGATCCTCACCGCCTACATCGGCTCGATCCCGGTCGAGTTGGAGGAGGCCGCGCTGCTCGACGGCCTCGGCCGGCTCGGGGCGCTGCGCCGGGTGGTGCTGCCGCTGGCCATGCCCGGCGTGGTCACCGCGGTGATCTTCACCTTCATCTCCGCCTGGAACGAGTTCGTGATGGGCCTGACCCTGTCGACGGCCCCGGAGAGCCAGCCGCTGACCGTCGGCATCAACGGCTTCATCGGCAACTACACCGTGGAGTGGAACTACCTGTTCGCCGGATCGGTGGTCGCGATCGTGCCGGTCGTGGTGCTGTTCGCCGTCATCGAGCGCCACGTGGTCTCCGGCCTGACCGCCGGATCGGTGAAGTAGCCCCGGCCGTCCGGGGTGTCGAGAACGGCGACTCTGCCATTGACATGGACCGGCCATAACTGTGAATGTTGCTTGTATTCCCCCATGTTCAAGCAGCTTCGCGCAGTAAGTGAACATCTCTTGCTCATCCGACGGGAGAACACACCGTGCGCTTGGTACGACCTCGCCTCCGCCGGGCCGCCCTCACCGTGGCCCTCACCAGCATCGCCGCCATCGCCGGGCCCGCCCTGCCGGCCCGCGCCGCCACCCCCGGCTCCGCCGTCCTCGACGGCAGCCACCAGAGCACCACCTGGCAGAGCCCCACGTACGCCAAGGGCACCCTCGGCGGCGCCGCCTCCTGCCCGTCCGCCGCCCAGGACCCGGACGGCACCGTCTGCGGCCGCTTCGACCTGACCGTCGACGCGCCCGCCGGCTACTGGGACGACAACCCCGAGGGCGGCGTCCCGCTCTCGATCCAGTGGCAGAACCCCACCGACGACTTCGACCTCTACATCTACGACGCCAACGGCAAGGAGGTCGCCGAGAGCGCGGGCACCGCCAACCCCGAGGCGACCGTCATCCCGAAGGCCTCGGGCACCTACCACGTCCTGGTCGTCCCCTACGACGTGCACGGCGGCTCCTTCACCGGCCGCGCCTACCTGCCGCAGACCGCCGACGCGGGAAACCTCACCTCCTTCTCCGGCGGCCAGGGCAGCTACGACATCGCCGCCGGCACCCTCAAGGCCAAGGTCGACTTCCTCGCCGACGACCAGCTGCGGCTGCGCGCCGCCCCGGACGGCGTGCTCACCGACCCGGCCGGCAGCACCATCATCCGCAAGCAGCCCGAACTCCAGCGCGGCACCTCGTCGTTCGACGCCGGCGACTACTACGGCATCCGCTCCAAGGACCAGGTGCTGCGGGTCTACAAGCACCCCCTGAGGTTCGGCCTGTACAAGGCCGACAACCGCACCGCCGTCTGGCAGGAGGACGCCCCGCTGCGCTGGTCCACCAGCGGGCTGCGGCAGAGCCTGGTCCGCGGCGCCGACGAGCAGTTCTTCGGCGGCGGCGAGCAGAACGGCTCCTTCTCCCACCGGGACAAGACCGTCCACGTCGCCAACAGCACCAACTGGAACGAGGGCGGCTACAACAACTCGCAGCCGTTCTACATCTCCACCGCCGGCTACGGCGTCTTCCGCAACACCTTCGCCCCGGGCAGCTACGACTTCGGCTCGCCCGTGCGCACCGGACAGCAGGAACGGCGCCTGGACGCCTACTACTTCACCGGTGACGTCAAGTCGGTGATCGGCAAGTACACCGCCCTGGTCGGCAAGCCCTTCATGCCGCCCGTCTACGGCCTGGAGCCCGGCGACTCCGACTGCTACCTGCACAACGCCAACCGCGGCGAACGCCACACCACCGACGCGCTCAAGGTCGCCGACGGCTACGTGCAGAACCAGATGCCGCTCGGCTGGATGCTCGTCAACGACGGCTACGGCTGCGGCTACGAGAACCTCGCCCAGACCGGCGAGGGCCTGCGCAAGAACCACGCCCAGCTCGGACTCTGGACCCAGAACGGCCTGCCCGACCAGGCCGCCGAGGTCAAGGCCGGCGCCCTGGTGCGCAAGCTCGACGTCGCCTGGGTCGGCAACGGCTACGACTTCGCGCTGAACGCCTGCGACCAGGCCAAGGCCGGCATCGAGGACGGCAGCGACGCCCGCGGCTTCGTCTGGCTGCCCGTCTCCTGGGCCGGCGCCCAGCGCTGCGGCGTCCTGTGGAGCGGCGACCAGAGCCTGTCCTGGGACTACATCCGCTGGCAGATCCCCACCTACGCCGGCGCCACCATGTCCGGCATCGCCTACAACACCGGCGACGTCGGCTCCATCTACCGGCGCGACCCGAAGATGTACACCCGCGACCTCCAGTGGAAGTCCTTCCTCCCGGCCATCATGACCATGGACGGCTGGGCCAAGGACATGGCCGGCAAGGAGCAGCGCGACCAGCAGCCCTGGCTGGACGGCGAGCCGTACACCTCGATCAACCGCAAGTACCTCCAGCTGAAGGAGCGGCTGCTGCCGTACATGTACACGCTGTCGGCGGAGGCCACCAGGACGGGCATCGGCGCGGTGCGCCCGCTCGCCCTGGAGTACCCGGACGACCCGGCGGCCCTCGGCCCGAACGCCAAGTACGAGTTCCTGGCCGGGCCGGACTTCCTCGTCGCACCGGTCTACTCCGACACCTCGGTGCGCGACGGCATCTACCTGCCCAAGGGCACCTGGACCGACTACTGGACCGGGCGCACCTACCAGGGCCCCACCACGATCAACGGCTACTCCGCGCCGCTGGACACCCTGCCGCTGTTCGTCAAGGGCGGCTCGATCGTGCCGATGTGGCCCGAGGGCACGCTGTCCTGGGAGAACCGGGACCGCACCCGGCTCGACTACGACCTCTACCCGCAGGGCGACTCCTCCTACACCCTGTACGAGGACGACGGCGTCACCCGCGGCTTCGCCGCCGGCGCCTCGGCCACCCAGCGGGTGGACGTCCGCGCCCACGGGCCGGTCACCGTCGTCAAGGTCGGTGCCAGCGTGGGGAGTTACACCGGCAAGCCGACCGAGCGGGGGTACCGCTTCACCGTGCACGGCAAGCCCGCCCCGCGCCTGGTCGTCACGCAGGGCGGACCGCTGCCCCGGCTGGACTCGGCGGCGGCGCTCGACTCGGCCGCCTCGGGCTGGTACCACGACGCCGCGACCGGGGTCACGCAGGTCAAAACGCCTGCCGTCTCCACCGACCACGGCTTCTCCGTCGAACTGATCCACGGCGGCCGCTGACCGGCCGGAGCGCCGCAGGGCCCCCTCGCAGCGGTTCGCGAG